>JAQXTR010000037.1 GCA_029219585.1 Clostridiales bacterium | reverse complement strand
CCGGAACACTCCATACAGCGCCGCCCAAGTCAATATCATCCATAAGCTTGAAATACCTGCCCGCTGTATTATCATAATATGTTGCAAATACCGAGAGATCATCCCCCGTATGTATTTCATACGGCATATCCGCTGTTCCTTCGCCCAAAAGCGACCGAGCACTATATTCCCATGTAAGAACAGGATAACCGTCATTAACCGTATTAGTAAGACTGTCTATACTGAATGCCCCACCCAAAGTCGGAGCAAGTTTTTTTAGCTCCAGAGTGCTGCCAACCTGTGTTCCTCTGTATACATAAGTACTGTCGTCACCGTTATTCCATGGCCACGGCGGCGTGCCTAAATAATAAGAATTATCTACAGACGCTCTGGTGGACTTATCACTTACCGCAATATACAAATCTGTATAACAGTTTTCTATCTTAGCAGAACCATCTATATAACCTGCTATACCGCCTTCAAACATTACTTCTTCAGTATCCAATGTCATATTACGCGCATAACAGTTCCGTATCAAACCCGAATCCTGTACTTTACCCACAAGACCGCCGCCGTACGAAATTCCGTTCTTTGCTTCACCCGCAACCTTATAATTTGTTATATCCATGGTTACGTTCTTAGCATAACATTCCGTCACCTGCGCGCTGCCGCAGACGCCTCCCACAAGACCTCCTGCTGTTGTCCATACCCCGTCGGTATCTACTATTATAGATACATTCTTTACACCGACATTTTTTACAACCGCGCTGTCGCTGATTGCTCCGAACAGTCCGATCATTTCCTTATGCGCACCCTTAACTTTATAATTCTTGATAACATGACTGTCACCGTCAAAGATACCCTTAAACGGCTTTCCGGCTTCTGTTTCATAATTGTATTTACCGATAAATGTGCTCCATTCCCTATTGTCGAGATCGATATCGGCAGTGAGCATATATGTATCTCCTTTTCCGCAGTTAGCATCCGTATTTATTTCATCGGCTGCGGCGATAAGCTCGTCTGCTGTGCCTATGAGTTTAGCCAACTGCCATTTTAGCACAGGATAACCGTCGTTTATTTTCTTTTCATCCGCCGCAAATGCAGACTTTAGATTATCCGGAACCGCCTTAAGCTCATCCACCGTCGGAGTATAATCGTCGCCTATATATCCTACAGGTGTGCCTTGATTCCAATATTTCCCCGGCCACTTAAGTTCTGTTGTATTGGGATAATATAAATGCCACCAATTTCCCCATGCGCCTGCATCGGCTACGCCTATCGTTGTGTCGCTGTAACACTTTTGTATTGATGTATATTTTGAATAGATACCTCCTACAATACCGCCGTAATACATTTTTTCTCCGGTACTTTCACTGAATGAGAGTGAATAACAGTTAAATATCTTTGCAGTACCATACATCGATCCTGCCAGACCTCCGGTGTTTGAATAACTACCTTCATGATAATCATCCTTACACGATACGTTCTTTGAGTAACAATTTCTAATTTTCGCATTATCTATCATGGCTCCGGTAAGTGCGCCTGCTGATATATATATATGATCCGCACCCATTCTCAGCGATACATTCTCTATGCCGAGATTTTCAATAACCGCATCTCCTCCTATTGCAGAGAAAAGACCGAATGCACCATGAGTGCCGTATTCTGTTTCAGTAGCATTAATTTCATAATTTTTAATTATATGTCCGTTACCGTTAAGATTACCCTTAAATGCTGTTCCCTCCGGGTCTTCATATTCATCCGGATTGTCAGAGTTTCTACCTGTATCATATTGCGCAATAGGCACAACCCAACCTTTCTTACCTTCGCTGTTAGTAAAATCAAGATTTTCGGTGAGCATCCAATACTCGCCTGCTCCCTGATCATCATCCTTGTTTATATGTTCTCTGAACTTATCCCAGTCCGATATTGATCCTATAAGATACGGATCAGCCTGTGTACCTGAACCTCCGCTGTATGCCGCCGATACATTCATGACCGGAAGGATGCTTGCCAGCATTGCTCCGGTTATCAATAAGCTTGCTATTTTTTGCATAGGCTTCATTCTCCTTTCTCAGTATTTTATCGGATAATCAATTGATAAAACACCTGTATTACCCAAATCCCTGCGGCAGGGGTTTTCCCACCGCAGGGATGCGGGTTAATAAATTCAGAATGTAAAACTTAAATAATCAAGGCTCGCCTTCAGAGCTGTTTCCGGTATCAGTGCCGTTTCAACCGTTGTGTCCGATGTTACGTTAAGTTCGCTTACTGTTACTATGCTTTCAGTTGAGAAGCTTGATATTTCCATTTCCGGTTCAAAATAAAATTTTTTCATTTTTCAATACCTCCATGCATTTTATTCCAAAGTGATGCTGTTGACTTTAACAGTATCCGGAACATTTGTAATATTTACATAGAAATCAACACCTGCACCCGGTTCAAGTTTGATTTCTGTTATGTCTACCGGAGCACTTGTCTTGTTCACACCGTCGGCTGTTACATTAATTGAAGCCTTTGAGTAGATTGTTTCCTTCTCCGCATTGACAGTGAACTTAAAGTATGAGCTGTCATGGGTTCCTACCTGCCATCTCAATATAGGATAACCGCCGTTTATGTTCTTTGTATCCGCCGCAAATGCAGACTTTAGATTATTCGGAACCGCCTTAAGCTCATCCACCG
>JAQXTR010000036.1 GCA_029219585.1 Clostridiales bacterium | reverse complement strand
ACACCAGCATTTCCGTCAGAGTTGACAACACGCAGGCACTTCTGCAGTCATTATCGAAGGGCGAGATTGATTTTGCGCTTATTGAGGGATATTTCGACCGCAGCAAATACGCATCAAGGCTGTACCGCAAGGAGCCGTTTGTTGGGCTTTGCGGCGTCAATCATCCATTTGCAAAACGCACCGTTTCACTTGATATGATATGGAACGAAAACCTCATTCTCCGCGAGGAGGGGAGCGGAACGAGGAATATTCTCGGTCAGCTTCTCACCGAAAGCAGTCACTCCTTTGCGGATTTCAGCAGAATTACTATGGTCAGCAGCTTTGGCTTGATCACAAGACTTCTTGAAAAGAGCAGCTGCATTACCTTCGCCTATCGCGCGGTCGGTGAAAACAACAGCGCTCTTGCTGAGTTCGGTGTGACCGGCTGGGAAATTTCCCGTGAGTTTAACTATGTTTATCTTGATACACCTTATTCGGAATACGCAGTGGACGCTTTTGATATACTTAATATTTAAGCCTATCCCCTACGAATACACTCTGATTTCTGTATTATTGAAATACTCTTGTACAACCGCCTTCCATATTCTGTTTATATATTTTTCTATACTCACCCGGAGAAACTTGATAACCCCTATGAAATAACTTATTAAAATAAATCGGATCGCTGATTCCTACAGATAATGCAATTTTCGCTATTGAATCGTCTGTTTTTTTAAGCTATTCTTCGGCAACCGAAATTCTGAATTTATTAATGTAAGCAATTGGCGGTATGCCGAAATGCTTTATAAAAACAGCGTAAAAATTAGATTCTGACATATTAATATATTTTGCCATGTCCGCCGCTTATAGAGCTATTCTCTTTAGTTTTAAGTTTATATCAAAAGGCAAAATTACAACAGGTCTGATTAAAAATAGGCTTTTTCAACCAATAAAACCATAAAAATAAAGTATAACGTACTGAAAGACCATTATTTACTCGACGCTTAAATTATAACTGATAAAATAATCGTGAAATGTAGTAAGGGTAAAAACTTCTAAATATAATCAAAAAAACAAGCAGGTCAGCATAACCGCCACCTGCTTGTTTATACTCATTTTTATGTCTATTTAATTATGCTTCCGTAAATACTTCCTTACCCAAACCGCAGGTCGGGCAAACCCAATCCTCTGGAACATCTTCCCAAGCAGTGCCGGGAGCTATGCCGTTTTCGGGGTCTCCAACCTCAGGGTCATAAACATATCCACATGGACATTCATACTTTTTCATAATACAACTTCTCCTTAACCGAAGTATCTCTTAAGCATACCCTCAAAGCCCTTACCGTGCCTTGCCTCGTCCTTTGCCATCTCATGCACTGTGTCGTGGATTGCATCGTAGCCAAGCTCCTTAGCTCTCTTTGCAAGGTCAAGCTTACCTGCTGTAGCTCCGCACTCAGCCTCTGATCTTGCCATAAGATTCTCCTTTGTTGACGGTGAAACAACTTCGCCCAAAAGCTCTGCAAACTTTGCTGCATGCTCTGCTTCCTCATAAGCGGCTCTCATATAATAGTCGCCTACCTCAGGATAGCCTTCTCTGAAAGCTGCGCGAGCCATTGCTATATACATACCAACCTCTGTGCATTCACCCTCAAAATTCGCCTTAAGGCCCTCGTAAACGTCCGGCTCAACCTGATCTTTTGCGCCAACACCTATAACATGCTCACATACGAAGTTAAGAGCTGCGCCCTCCTCCATAACCGTGAACTTCGAACCCGGAACGCCGCACTGCGGGCACTTCTCCGGCGGATTGTCTCCTTCATGAACATAGCCACATACCGGGCATACATACTTTGCCATAATTTTGTCCTCCTAATATAATAAATTTTAATTTATATGTGTTTTACAGACATCACATACTCCGTAGAATACCAGTGAATGTCCGCTTACACTGCATCCGTATTTAGTTTCAATCTCATTATCAAGCTCTATCGGAGCAATATCGAGATCTGCAACTCTGCCGCACTCATTGCATACAAAATGATAGTGCGGATCTGTAAAACCGTCATAATGCGCGCTGTCCTGATCCGTATTTATTCTTTGTATAGTACCGTTTTCCGTAAGCAATGCCAGATTACGATAAACTGTTCCAAGACTTATCTTAGGATCCGTTTCATGCATTTTTACATAAATCTCATGCGCAGTGGGATGGGATTTTGTATTGTTCAAAATATTTAACAGCGCTTCTCTCTGTTTTGAATAGTTCATAAAATACCTCTCGCAGAAAATCGATAACGATTACTGTTTATATTATATCACATATTTTTATTTTGTCAAGTATTTTTTCAGTATTCTTTATTGTATTTTCAGTAAAATTAAACAGGATATGTCATATAACATACCCTTGCTTCCGGTTGCTTATCTTTTGGGATTAACAATATCTCTCCAGTCCAGGTCTCCGCGCTCAAGTCCATGTATCAATACCTCTGCGGTCGCTGAATTGGTTGCTATCGGGATATTGTGCATATCGCAGAGTCTGAGAAGAGAGAATACGTCAGGCTCATAATTTTCTGCATTTAAGGGATCTCTGAAAAACAATACCAAATCAATCTCATTGTATGCTATACGCGCACCTATCTGCTGATCTCCCCCCTGCGGCCCCGATAAAAAGCGATACACATTCAGTCCTGTATTCTCAACTATCAGTTTGCCTGTTGTTCCTGTTGCATATAATGCGTGCTTCTCAAGTATCCCCTTATATGCGATACAAAACTGAACCATAAGCTCCTTCTTCTTATCATGTGCTATTAATGCTATATTCACTAATCTCGCTCCTTCCCGCTTTTAAACTCTTTTGAAAAAATCTGCTATTTTTTCACGCAGGCTTTTCTTCTTGTTAATATCAAAACTCATCATCTGTACGTAACTGCCAAGCAGTCTTTCAGCAATATTTTTGAATGCCGTTCCCGCACCGTAGCCATCCGCCTCAAGCAGAGGCTTTCCTTTTGCCATAGATTCCGTAACTGCTCCGTCCTCCGGCACAATACCCAGAATAGGGATTGACAACACATCCATGCAGTCGTCTGCATTCATAAGAACCTTCTGTTCTATAAGCTCAGGTCTTACTCTGTTAAGGACAAGCCGTATTGTTTCCACATTCTGATCCTCAAGCTCGGATATTACTCTGTCCGCATCACGAAGCGATGAGGTTTCCGGCGCCGCTACAATTATTCCTTCATCGGCATACCTTGCGGCAAACATGAAGCCGTCTCCCATACCCGCCGGCGCATCCGCCAGAATAAATTCAAATCTGTTTTTCAGACTGTTCCACAGTTCGGCTGTTTTCTCCTCGTCAAAATCTGTAGTAAGCGCCGACTGCGGAGCCGGAACAAAATACAGATTTTCAAGCTCGGAGCTTTTTACCAGGATTGCATCAAGATCAGCACTGCCGTTTATGTAATCTGAATAATCATAAACAATGCTGCTTTCCATTCCCAGCGCTATATCAAGATTGCGGAATCCTGCATCCGCATCTATTACGGCTGTCAGATGTCCCATGTCAGCCAGCATTGCACCGATATGCGATGTAACGGTTGTCTTTCCCGTACCGCCTTTCCCGGATGCAACAATTACTATTTTCCCCATATAATGCCTCCAAAAAGCTACACTATTATTATAACATATTTTTCGGATTTGTAAAGATTTTTATTGTAAAATTATCGACCTTAATTTTGTTATTTTTCCACAATGCTACCGCAGATTTTCCGTTTTCTTCCGTATTTTTGGACGGATTATCCTCCGTTTCCTTCTTTCGTCTGAATCTTCCGAACATACTCTTCTTTTCGTCCTCGTCATCATAGACCTCAATTGCATCATCGTCATCAATATAGGTATATGTTTCGGAATTTCCGGCTATAGACAGTTTTTCAGGCTTCATATCCATTGCGAATATATAAGAACCGTTATGTCCGTTACAGCCGGCGTGGGCGGATCCGTAAAGTCCTCCTATTACAAGTATATTACCCACGGCGATAAGCTCAGAGCCGGACTCCGCCTCGCCGAGCAATATGAGATGTCCGTCCGAACGCAGTGTTACTCCCTTGTGTACATATCCCTGATATAGTCTTGCGCGGTTTGAACGGAATATGGAGAGGAACTCGTCCTTATCCGGCAGAATTTCCGTTTTTTTATCGGCTTTCCGATTCTTTTCCGGCTGTGTATCATGAGCTATTACTTCTTCCGCCGGATGTGTTCCTCCCGGTCTGCCGCAGCGCTCCTTATATTCCATAATCCAATCTGCAGCATGCTCCTTTTTTTTCGTTTCCGTATTGAAATCAATTTTTCCCAGAGGAAGCAGTTTTTTAATAAGCTCCTCCAGTCTCATTTTTTCTCCGCCTGTAAGCTTTCGTCCGCAAAAACGTATAATACAGTTTCCACCGCCGAAAAAAGCCTTGCTTTCCAGAATCTTCTTCTCCAGAACATCAAGAAGCTCATACATAGGCGCGGATGGTTCAAGTATTATCTTTACTCCGTCGCCCATACCCTTGAACTTAACAAGCTCACTTTCCATTGGCGCACCTCCTCGTAAGTAACTTTCTTTAAGCTTCAGCGCAGTCCGAACTCTGCTGAGGGATTTGCGTCAGGCGCTGACGGCTGTGCCGTTGTGTTTGCTGAATTGTTATCAAAGAAATATTTGTCAAATATATCTCTTGCAACCTGACCGGCATTCGCGCCGCGAACACCATGCTCAAGTACCACAGCAACTGCAATCTGCGGATCATCATACGGTGCAAATGCCATAAATATAGCGTTATTTGAGCCTGTTCCGAGTTGGGCAGTACCTGTTTTGCCGCCGACCTGAATAGGATACCCCTCAAAAATAGATCTGGCGCTGCCCTCGTCAACAACCTTCTTCATTCCCTCATGTACCTTTGCAAGCGCTTCGGGTGAAATATCTGTCTGTTCTTCAATCTTAGGCTCAAACTTTTCAACAAGCGAGCCGTCAACTGATGATCGGATGCTGCTTATAAGATTCACCTTATACCGTGTTCCGCCGTTGGCGATGGTTGCGCAGTAGTTTGCAATCTGAACGGGTGTAAACAGGCTGTATGACTGACCGATTGCAGCCTGGAGCGTATCTCCTCCGAACCATTCGCGGTCCACAGCATTTGAAACAACCTGCGCTTTATATTCGGGGCTTGCCATATGTCCCGATGCCTCCTCAGGGAGTTCTATGTTGGTATACTCTCCGAGTCCGAATTTTTTTGCATACTTATCAAGCGTGTCTATTCCGAGACGACGTCCCAGCTCATAGAAAAATACGTTGCACGAGTTTTCCAATGCCAATGAAACATCCTGCCATCCGTGTGTTGTATGCGATTCGGACCATATCCAGCAGGTTGGCTGATAGTCCTCGTAGAAGGTATACACGCCGGTGTCCTCAATCTTTTCCCACAAGCCCAGGTTTCCGGTCTGTATTCCGGCAATTGCAGTAAGGGGCTTAAATGTTGAGCCGGGGCTGTACAGACCGCATACCGCGCGGTTTATCATCGGATTTGACTTGTTTTCCACAAGACTCTCATAATCCTCATAGAACCGTGACATATCATATGTCGGATATGACGCCATCGCAAGAGTATCGCCCGTATTTACATCAAGCACTACAGCAGCGCCGGCGTTACAATCGTTTCCTATTGATTTTACGGTCTTTTCCAATGATGCCTCAACAGTTTCCTGAAGATCGGAATCAATCGTAAGCATTATATAATTACCCGGTACGGGATCAATATTTTCACCCAGCTCGACCTCGTCACCGTCTATTTTTGTTGTTGTGCCTGTCGTGCCGTCCACACCGCGCAGATAGCTCTCAGCCCAACGCTCTACACCCTGCTTGCCTATAATATCATTCATGCCGTAGCCCTTCGCGGAATTTTCGGAATACTCCTCCGCCGATATTTTGCCCACTCTTCCGAGAATATGTGTTGCAAAGCCGGGTTTTGTATAGGTTCTGACATAATCCTGGGTTACCGATACACCCGGGAGCGAATCCTGAAGCTCCTTTATCCGCGTTACGGCCTCAACGCTTACGTCCTCCGCTATTGTAACAGGATTCATTGATGATATTTCCTTAAGGTCCGCCTCATAACGTATGCCCAGCATACATCTTGTGTGCGCGAGATTCACATCATAAGCTATGCCAAATATATCAGCATATGCAGCCGCTACCTGATCAGCGGTCATACCTTCATAAATATATTTCCCGGCATATTTATTTTCGGCAAACCATTCCGCCCGTTCATCCGCAGTGCTGCCGTCTCCGTTTTCATCCTCAAATATAAATTCGTAAGGTGCCTCCGCTGATATGGGCAGATTATCAATCGCCTTATTCCCGGTTGTGTACAGTATCTCAACAACCTTACTTATGATGTTGTTGAACTCCTCGTCTCCGCCTGTAGATTTACGGAGAACAACGCAATAGCCTGTCTTATTCGTGACGAGTACATTGCCGTAGCGATCCATTATATCGCCTCTTGCAGCTTTATTTACAACGCTTGTTGTAAGTCTTGACGAGGCCCTTTTAAGGTATGTGTCTCCGTTTACTATCTGAAGATCAAAGAGCTTCACAATCACCGCTAAAAGCATAACAACCCCTAAGGCTCTCAATATAAAAAAACGAAATCTGCTGTCAGGCATTTATCCTCATTTCCTTTCATCTGTTGTCAGGCTGTTAGCCTATTATAAGAGATTTATCCTTTCCGGGAAATAATGTATGCTTTAGAAGAGGGTACATTATAAATTCACCTATGACGGTATAGACCGTATACGGAAGAATATTTTCAAATATACATTGCACGCTCATTGTAAGATGAGACGTAAAATATTCCGCAGCGCCTATAACAAATGCCGCGGCGGCTGTTATAAAAAATGCTTTTATAAATCCCGGAATATATCTCAGCATACTGTTTGCCCCGTGTGAAACAAGTCCTGCACACACAACTCCCAAAAGTGCGGCAGGGAAGAGATGTCCCACGCTTGAAGCATCTGTTATGCCGCACACAAGCATCACAACTCCGCTTGTAAAAATATCACGCTCGCAAATCGCAAAAATAACCGCAAATGCCAGAAGAAGATCCGGCATTGTTCCCAATATGCCAAGGCTATTGCCGAAAACGGTCTGCACTGCCGTAACACATATAATCCACAAAACAATTTTAACTATTTTCATAAATCAATACTCACCGTTTATAACCAAAACTTCACTCAGCTTATCAAAATTGACCGCCGGGGTAATTACCGCATAATTAAGGGCGCCGGTGCTGTCGGCGGAAATGCTCATGACAGTACCCACAACGAAACCAGCGGGGAAAATTCCGCCGGTTCCCGATGTCTCAACAATGTCACCTACAATAAGCGGTGTGTTTCTGTCAAGGAAGGAAAGCTTGCACTGAGCATTGCCGATAAGCTTTTCATCGCCCTCTACAAGGCCTACTCCTTCCGTGCGTGATACTTTAATTCCCACAGCCGATTCACTGTCAAGAATGGTTCTTACAACCGAATAATTAGGTCCTACCGATGTTATTCTTCCTACAATACCGTTTTCGGTGATGACCGCATTTCCCACTGCCAGTCCGTTAAGTGAGCCTTTATTGATTTCAGCCAGCTCATACCAGTTATTCCCGGAAAACGAGATTATACGTGCCGCAACCGTTGAATAGCCGGTCATGGAATTTTTAAGGTCAAGCAGCCCCTGTAGGCTTTCGTTCTCCTCGCGATAAGCACTTACATCCTTCAGCTGCATCTTCAGCGCGTTGTTCTCTGCAACAAGGCGTTCATTATCTTCCTTATAGGCACGCATATCCCATATGAAATTGCGGAAATCAGTCAGGTATGAGGCAATGTATGAAAACCCTGTTTTAACAGGTACTGCGACCGTATTAACCGCAGTGCTTACCGGATTATACCCTGTAAAGTGCTCCAGCCCGAAGCCTGCAGCTGCCGTCAGAGCCGCAATTATAAGTATTACATGCCATTTCTTTGAAAAAATTTTCATTCTCTATTCTACCCTCTGTATTTAAAAGTTATCTCCTTTTGTTCCTTGCCATGCGCTCCTTAATTGTATCAAGCGCCATCCCCGTTCCTATAGCCACACAATCCAGCGGATATTCCGCTACAAATGTCGGTATCTTTGTCGTTTCGGCAATTAGCTTATCAAGCCCCTTTAGCAGCGCTCCGCCGCCGGTAAGCGTTATACCTCTGTCCATAACGTCGGCAGCAAGCTCCGGTGGTGTATGCTCAAGTGTCATTTTTATAGCTTCTACCATCTCGTCTATGTTTTCCGAGATAGCTTCTCTTATCTGACTTTCTCGTATCTGAACGGTTCTGGGAAGTCCGGTGGACACATCACGTCCGCGGACATCATACATTCCTTCTTCATTGTCCTCATGAGCCGAACCGATTTTGGTTTTTATTTCCTCAGCCATTCTGTCGCCGACATTTATTCCGACATTCTTTTTCAGATAATTCACTATTGCGCTGTCAAGTGCATCCCCGGCAATTCTTATTGAACGCGAAGAAACGACACCGCCAAGCGATAAAACAGCGACTTCTGTTGTTCCGCCTCCTATATCCACTACCATGCTTCCGGTAGCCTCATCAACCGGCAGACCTGCGCCCATGGCCGCTGCCATAGGCTCCTCTATGAGAACAACCTCCTTTGCACCCGCCTGCATTACAGCCTCTTCAACTGCGCGCCGTTCAACCTCCGTAATTCCAGACGGTATACATACCATAATCCTCGGCTTCATGGGTGACGTTACCCTGGCCTGCTTTATAAAATGCTTTATCATTGACTGTGTTATATCGAAATCCGCTATAACTCCGTCCTTCATCGGTCTTATTGCAATTATATTTTCAGGTGTACGGCCTATCATTTCGTTTGCTTCATTGCCAACCGCTACAACCTTGCCGGTATAACGGTCTATTGCGACAACTGACGGCTCGCGTACCACTATTCCTCTTCCTTTAACATAAATCAGTGTATTGGCTGTTCCCAAATCAATGGCAGCATCCTTCGATAAAAATCCCATTCTAATCCTCCACTTCACTCTTAACGCCGGTTCTGCGCCCTGAAGCATTGCTGACGTTTGTCTGTCCTGTTATTATATGTGTGTTATATCAATTTAAATTCAAAGTCCTGTTCGAGTATATCGGACAGAGCACTTACCGGAAGCCCTACGACATTAAAATAATCGCCGTTTATACGTTCCGCAAGCATGGCGCCCCGACCTTGTATTCCGTATGCTCCCGCCTTATCCATAGGTTCACCCGAATCAATATACCTTCTTATTTTTTCCTTTGAAAGTTCTTTAAATGTCACATCGGTACGCACTGCCTTGCATACCGTGTATGCGTCCCTGATTCTCAGAACACAAATACCCGTAAACACCTGATGCGTCCTTGACGACAATTCCGACAGCATCCTCTCAGCCTCTGCCTCCGAATCCGGCTTTCCTAAAATCGCTCCGTTGTTTACTACGACAGTATCTGCCGAAATAACGATCGCGTCCTTCCTGTCCGTGATTTTTTTTGCGGTTGATGCAGCCTTGAGCAATGCAAGCTCCTGTACATATATTTCCGGCGGCACATCACGGTCAACCGATGCCTCATCCGCATCAGAAACTACCACCGAAAAATCAAGCCCCATATTCCGCAGAAGCTCGCTTCGTCTCGGGGACGCCGACGCAAGTATTATTTTCGACATTGTTTTTACCTCCCGACTTTACATTACACCGCGTTTCAGATGACCTCTGGTGAAGGTGTTTCCTTCCATCGGCTCTATTTCCTCGCCGTTAATCGCCCTGCGGTATACATCTACTATTTTACCACATTGTTCAGATTTTTCAACAGTAAAATTCAATCTGATACAATTAATTTTAGATTTTTCTATACTTTCTATAATGTCAGCAGTAAAAATTGGCTTTGAATTGAGCAGAATTGCACGGCATCCGTCACCGCACATCAGTTTAAATTCCATATTCTTTCTGTCTCTCAGAGAAAATATCTGTTTGCCGTGCCCGCAGTATCCCATTGCCTTAACGGGACAATTCTTCATTATCATAAGCGGCAGATGTCCGTAGCCTATAATTTCGGCTTCAACACCTTCAAGATGCGATGTCAGCTCTGCAAGCTCATGAATATTAAGCTCCGGCGATAACGTAACGCATTTCATGCTCCCGAATTCGGCAGCCGTAAGAGAGTTGAATATATTCAGCCTGAAATCACCGTACTGCGCTTTATCGCCATAGTACAGCGCTGCGGCGGGGGAGGACACGGAAACTGCTTCGGTTTTCGGGTCTTCCGGGAGGAATATATCAGCGGTTTTTGTTACAATTTCTGTATCTTGCGCATATTTCAAAAGCTCTGCCGCTGTCTTTTCCGGAGCATATATCCGCCTGATTCCTCCGGCTGCAAGAACTGCCATGCCCTGCTCCGCGGTTCTCACCTCTGCGGTGAGATAAAGCTCGGACGGATTGGTACCGCTTCCGTATGCAGGTGCAGTATAAAGCACACGCTTTTCCTTACGCTTTGCGCGAGTCCTCATAAGCTCGTCACATACCCGGCGGCGTACCTCGTTTATATCCTTAACGGGAATGGTTATCCCGTCGTCCACCTCTGCGATTATGTCCTCTGCACAGAAGATTGCAGCGCCCAGCTTTGAAAGCTGAGCGCTAAGCCTTTCAGCAGTAAGAGGACGGTTATACGCCTTTTCTGCTGCGGCTTCTCCCTCACAGCATACGCAGTTCCCGTCCGAATCATATGCTGTTACGCGGAGAACGTCACCCTCGGCAAGGGAAGCAAACATGCTTATGGGTATACGTCTTACCGTCCTGCCCGAGGCTCTTTCCTTTGCCTCTGCAGTATATCTGCTCCCTGAATTATTTGCCGGATTGCCGTGTGACATCATAGCCTTTCCTAACTTGCCGGTAAAATAACCGTCAGTAAAGCCGGAACGGGAAAATGCGTTTTTTAGCTCATCCATATCCGCATCCGATACATTAATCGTATCATCAAGATATTTTCTGTATATGCCTGTAACCGCGCTTACATACTCAGGACTTTTCAGCCGTCCTTCTATCTTCAGCGATGCAACACCTATGCGCTTAAGCTCCCTGAGCCTTTCTATAAGTGCCATATCCTTTGGGCTTAGCACATATGCGCCGCCGCACTGCCTGCCGTTTTCAAGCAGCTCATAATACAGTCTGCACGGCTGAGCGCATCGGCCGCGGTTGCCGCTTCTCCCGCCCAGGATACTGGACATAAGACACTGTCCCGAATAGCACATACATATTGCGCCGTGAACAAACACTTCAATCTCAGCTTTTGCGCCTTTTACAATTTTTTCGATTTCGTCTTCTGACAGTTCACGCGCCAGAACAACACGGTCAAATCCGTGTTCTTCAAGATACCGCACACCTTCAAGAGAAGTGACGGTCATCTGCGTACTGGCATGCAGCTCAATGTCAGGCAGTATTTTCCCCAGATGTGCCGCAAGACCTATATCCTGTATGATTATAGCATCTGCGCCGCAGAGGTTTATGTCTTTTGCTGTTTCAATCGCTGCCGGAAGCTCTGATTCCTTTATCAGCGTGTTAAGCGCGCAGTGAACCTTGACATTATAGGCATGGCAGTAATCAACTGCTTTCTTCAGCTCGTCAAGGTCAAAATTATCCGCTCCGGCTCTGGCAGAAAAGCTACCGGCACCTAGATATACGGCATCGGCACCGGACTGCACGGCGGCTTTAAGCTGCGCCGGTCCGCCGGCAGGAGCGAGAAGCTCTATTTTATTATTCATTATTTATTTTTCTTCCAGCATATCCAGCAGCTCTTTTTCACGGATTGCAAATTCACTGCGCTGCTTTTTAAGCTGATTTTCCTTGATTTTAATCTGTCCTTCAAGGAACTTGACCTTTTCCTCGGTTTCGTCAAGCACCTTAGTGGTTATATTCAATTCATCCTTTATCTCTGCTGCCTGCTTGCTGCTTTCCTGCTCCGCTTTCTTCATACTGCGGATTTCGGCTTCAAGCTTCTTGTTCTCGATAAGAAGCTCGGAGAGCTTTTCCGTAGGCTCGCTGTTGTCAAGAAGCTTAAAATACTCATCACATATATTGAGTGCGGCAAGGACAACAGGCTTTTCTCCCGTAACATGCTGTCCCTCCCTGAGCACAAGATTTACCTTTTCGTTTACATAGTCGCAGAGCTTTTTAAGATAGTCGGTATCCTCATTTGCAACAACCGTGTAAACACGTGAATTTATCGTTATGTTAATTCTGTTTGCCATTTTTTCTGTTCCTTTCGTATTATTGATCAGCTGCTATTATGCTTGTATCCCTTGCGATATATCCCTTCAGACTGAAGCTCCCGAAATTATCTACCCGCTTACCGTCCATATAGAACTGTACGCGGCTGATTGTGTTCAGCTCAGTGAGTGAGTTCACGATGGAATATATAACCTGTCTTTCATGATTGGCGTCACCCGCGTTTTCCTTGAGAAAGCTGGATCTGAAGCTGAGATAGCATATGTTATCCTCAGCATCTACAGACATCAGGACTGTATTTTTTGAAAGAACTGCCTGCATTGTTTTATCATCCGGACCTTTTATAAGCTCATTTATGATATACTGCTCAATCGGCTGCTGATCTGTAATCTTTATAGTCCTCGTTTCCTTAACCAGCTGTGTGCTTGAACGGTCACCGAAATACAGTACCACATCGCGCATTTCACTCTGATATTCTTCTGTTTCAAGGTTTATATCCGATGCCGCCACAAATCCCAGCAGGTTTCCGTCTCTGTCGGAGATACCCGCACCATCGACAGTCACCATCACATTTGTCACAATACCGGTTGAGCACAGCGATTTTGTAACCGCGTATACATTTAACACATTCCTTGACGGATCCTGCGACAGAAAGCCGGATGAAAAGTCTACTATTATTCCGTATGCGTCAGTAAACTCAATTCTCTGCAGCTTTGTATTCCTCGGCATGATTCTCCCGTGCTTTGAGGCTGAAGGACCTTTTCGCAGCTTTTCAATCACCGTTTCGGCAAGATCTGCGTCATCCTTATAACGCAGCTCTTGCGGCTCAGCTATTATACTTGTTCCGTCCTCATTCATAAAATAGAGGTCGGCAGGTATACTCAGAGGAGAAAGTTCGGTATTTATAAATACCAGTATCGCTATTCCCGCAAAGACCATAATCAACGCTGCCGCCAATGCGGCTATATGTTTCTTTTTCATACCGCACCTCCCGGACGTTTTGGCAGCTGTATTCTGAATACACTTCCGCCGTCAGGCGCATCGGTGACGCCTATTGTTCCTCCGTGGAGCAAGATCGCTTCCTTGGCGATTGCAAGTCCAAGACCGGTGCCGCCGGTATCGCGCGCGCGCGAATCATCAAGACGGTAGAATCTGTCAAATATCTTTGTCTTTTCTCCTTCAGGGATACCCGGTCCGTTATCCTCAACGTCAATTATGCAGTTTTCTTCGTCTTCATCTACTCTTACGGTTACATTGCCGTTCGGGGGTGTATATTTTATCGCATTATCAACTATATTATATACCGCCTCGTATATCTTATCGTAATCAGCTATTATAATAAGCTTATCAAGAATACCCGTATCCAATACGGGAATAATGGCCTTCTCTGCCGAAAGCTTTCCCAGACTGCGCACCACTCCGCCGCACAGAGCGCATATGTCAACATCGCTGCAGCTACGGTTCTTTCCGGCATCAAGGCGGCTGAGCGTCAGAAGCCTGTTTATAAGCCTGGTGAGGCGATCAATTTCCTGTGACATATCTCCCAGAAATTCCCGAACCGTTTCCATGTCGGGATTGCCCGCTTCAACAAGAGTATCACATAGGAGCTTTATTCCCGCCATCGGTGTTTTAAGCTCATGAGATACATCGGAAACGAAATTCTTCCGCTTTTCGTCCAGTTCGTTAAGCTCGTCACACATGTAGTTGAGCGCCCTGCCCATTTCGGCAATTTCATTCATGCCCTTTACGGATGCTCTGCGGCTGAAATCTCCCTTGGAAATAGCCTTTGCCACCTCTGTGAACTCCGAAAACGGCTGTGTTATAATATAGCTTACTCCTATACTCAGTATCCCCAGAACGAATACTATCATTACGCAGAATACAATAAGGCTTGTTTTTATCGCGCTTATCGTATCATTTATTGAAGAAACATTTTCGGCCAAGTATACTCCGCCTATAATCTCCGTACCGTTTTCTACAGGTACTGCAACGGTTGCGGTCTTTCCGCTGTCTGAGTTAAACATCAAATCTGCCTGCTCACCGTCAAGCGCGCGTTTAAGAACGCTTCTCATAAACACCTTTCCGGTCATAGCGGCCTCACTGTTTGTGTCATAAAGCACCGTATAGGAGTTATTCGTTATAACTCCCCGGATATTCGTTCCGGCAAGAGATCTTGTTATTATATCCTCAAACCTAAGAAAAAGAAGATTTTCTTCATCGGAATCCCATACCTCACAGGCTGTCTGAGAAATTATATTTGCCTTTGCATACAGCTTATTTGTTTCCTCGGAATAGAGATTTTCTGAAAGAATGCCTGTTATATACGCGCTCATAAGAATGAGGGTGATAAGCGTTACTGCAATATATGTTGAAAGCATTACAAAGCGTATCGTATGCGCACCGTCATATGCTTTCTTTAAAATCCCCTTAAACGTCGGACCTTCAGAGCCGTGATTCGGAGAATCAGTTTTCTTTGTAGTAATAACCCACACCCCACTTTGTCTTCAAATATTTCGGCTCTGCCGGATTGTCCTCGATTTTTTCTCTCAGACGTCTCATATGAACATCAATCGTTCGTTCTTCACTGGGGTATCCTATACCCCACAAAATATCAAGAAGGTTTTCCCTTGTATATACTTTGTCAGGATTTTTCAAGAACAGCTCAAGCAAATCAAATTCCTTGCTTGTAAGCTCAACAACACGGTCTCCGACCATTGCGCGTCTGAAATTATAGTCGAGCGTAATATCGCCTGAAATCATGAGCTTGCTGCTGTCACCCTTCGGTGCCGGATTTACGCGGCGCAGAATCGCCTTTATACGTGCTGTTACCTCACGGATATTGAACGGCTTTGTTATATAGTCATCGGCGCCGTATTCAAGTCCGAGAATTTTATCTATATCCTCGCTCTTTGCAGTGAGCATAATAATAGGAACATTTGAGAATCCGCGTATTTCTCTGCATACCGTAAACCCGTCCACTTTCGGAAGCATCAGATCCAGAAGAATAAGGTCGATACTGTCATCATGTGCAAGTCGTATCGCTTCTTCACCGTCAAAGGCGGTTATTACCTGATAGCCATCCTGCTCTAGATTGAACTTTATTCCTTTAACCAGAAGCTTTTCATCATCTACAACCAAAATTTTCATTAAAAATCACCCTCCGATTCTATATCTCGGTCAAAAAACCGGACTCCCATTCCATTATACCAATAACACAGAAAAATTTCCATACTTTTTTAAAAAAATTATAAATTTTTTTAATTATTTTTGCAAAAAATTTTTTTATTACTATTGAAATTTCTTGTCACATTTTGTATAATAAAGACATATGGAATGATAATTTTTATTTTTATTTAATGATATACTATATCGGAGGAGAATATTTATGCCAAACTTGAGAAAATTAACGGCGCTGCTCGCCGCGGCAGCTATAGCATTCGGCTCAGCAGCGGCTGTTTTTGCAGAACCGGACAGTACTGACAACAGTGCAGGCGCAGAAGTACAAAGTACAGCTGACGCTGCCGGGAATATGCCGGGGGAGGGTGCAGAGGACGGTAATTCCGTGAGCAACAGCACATATAACGAGAACGGCGATACAATATATATGGAGGATCCGGGATTTACAGAGCCGGAAACTTCTCATGCGGGCGCGGCTCTGCTTATGGATATGAATACAGGCAGATTGATTTACGGCAAAAATGTAAACCAGCAGATGTATCCCGCCAGTCTTACCAAAATGATGACGGGTATACTTGCGCTTGAAAGCGGCAGAATGGAGGAATCCACCGTAGCAACATATGAGGCGCTTCAATCCATTACTCTTGAGGATTCGCATATGGGTATTCTGATAGGCGAGGAGCTTACAATGACGGATCTCGTAAACAGCATGCTTATTTACAGCGCAAACGATGCATCAAATGTTATTGCGGTTCATCTTGCAGGCTCAATCAGTGCATTTGTGGAAATGATGAACGCCAAGGCTCAGGAACTGGGAATGACTTCGACTCATTTTGTCAACCCGTGCGGAGTGCATGACGATAACCACTACACTACAGCTCAGGATCTTGCAGTCCTTGCAGAGTATTGTATGCAAAACGAGACCTTCCGCGAAATTGTAAGAAAACCAAGCTATCATATTGATCCAACGAATAAATACACGCAGAGCAGGGACCTTCCCAGTACAAATCTGTTCCTCAGTACCGCCCGTTCGGCATCTTATCTGTACAAACCGTGTACAGGTATCAAAACAGGAACAACGGAGGCTGCCGGGCACTGTCTTGTTGCGTCTGCGTCATATAATGATATGAATCTTCTCACGGTTGTACTCAAATGCGATGATACAGATGTTAAGCAGGGGGCGTATTCATATATTGTAACACGGAATTTGTTCGACTTCGGCTTCAGCAACTACCGTTCGGGCGTGCTTGCCACACCGGGAAATATTGTTGCGGATTCAAAGGTGAAAGAGGCAAAAAACGATAAACGCGTAACACTTACTGTAGACACGGACGTTAATGCGCTTGTCCCTGCGTCTAATGATGACATTACATCGGAAATTGAAACGGTTGTCAATCTCAGTGATACTCCCATCGCGCCTATTGCAAAGGGCGATGTTCTGGGTACTGTAACATATATGTACCGCGGCACTGAGCTTGGCAGAGCAAATCTTGTGGCGGCGAATGATGTTGAGCAGAATATAATTCTTCATTACCTTTATAAAATTATAAGTATTATTACAAATCCGCTGGTATTTATACCTGTTATAGTACTTGTAATAATAGCGATGATTGCAAGATCACGCAAAAAGCGCCGTGAACGCAAGCGCAAGATTCAGCAGCTTAAGCAGAAAAAGAGTATGGAGAACAGCAGCTATGACAGAAGTGTAAATAATACTCAGCACAACCGCACAAGCTCAAAGGGTGCGAACTCCAGATATTCCGGAGACAGAAGGAATTGGTAAAGTAAAACGGAGGCAGGATAAATTCCCGCCCCCGTTTTTGATTGGATAAATTCATCCGGTGTGATTTCCGGAGAATCCATAATTCACTTTATTTTTCTTTTGCTGTCTGTACAACTTCGGTAAGCGATGTTGCAAGACCGGCAAGACCCTGTATGTTTGAAGGAACAACAATCTTTGTTGCCTTTCCGTCCGCAAGTGCGTTAAGACTTTCGAGTGACTTTATTGTGAGATAACCGTTCTGCGGATCAGCCTCGTTTATGAGCTTAATACCCTCCGCAACAGCTCTCTGTACCTCGATAATAGCCTGTGCCTTACCCTCTGCCTCACGGATTTCCGATTCCTTCTTTGCCTCTGCACGCAGGATTGCGCTTTCCTTTTCACCTTCGGCAATAAGGATTGCACTTTTCTTTTCACCCTCGGCTCTTAAAATGCTTTCACGTCTTTCACGCTCTGCCTTCATCTGCCGCTCCATGGCGTTCTGTATTTCCTTCGGCGGCATGATGTTCTTTAACTCAACACGGTTGATTTTAATACCCCATGGGTCGGTCGCTTCGTCAAGAATTGCCCGCATTTGAGTGTTTACGGTATCTCTTGAAGTGAGAGTTGCATCCAGTTCAAGATCACCGATTATATTTCTCAGCGTTGTTGCTGTTAGATTTTCAATCGCCATCATAGGACGCTCAACTCCGTAAGCGTAAAGTTTAGGATCTGTAATCTGATAATACACAACCGTATCAATCTGCATAGTTACATTATCCTTTGTGATAACCGGCTGCGGCTGGAAGTCCACAACCTGCTCTTTCAGATTAACACGCTTTGCGATTCTGTCGATAAACGGAATCTTTACGTGCATTCCCACCGGCCATGTCGCCTGATAACCGCCGAGACGCTCAATAATATACGCATGTGTCTGCGGTACAATTTTGATGTTTGAAATGAGTACCACAATAAGTATTGCCAATAAAATTAAAACAAAAATCCCCATAATAATTTTCCTTTCTTAACATCAGCCGATCTTTTCGGCAATCAGCTTGACGCCCTCAATTTTTTTAATCCTTGCTATTTCTCCGGCATGAATAACCTCGTCACCTTCGCCGCGCACTGTCCAGGACATGCCGTTAATTTTCCCCTGTCCTGTGCCTTTTATGTTGCTTACTTCCTGAGTTATCAGAACATTTTTTCCGATAAGACTGTCAGAATTGGTTTTAAAATCCTGTTTCTTGATCAGCTTTATCGACAGCGGTCTGAGTATTGAAAGCAGTATTGCCGATACCGCTATAAACACTATCAGCTGCACATAGAAATCTGTACCCAGCAAATATGCTATCATTGCACCGATCGATCCGAACACGAACCATATTGACACAATCTGATATGTAACCGCCTCCAGAATTATAAACACAACAATCGCTGCAATCCATATTATACCTATGGTCGACATATGTATCACCCCTCCTTCCGGCTGATAATTTCAGTATACACTATTTTTTTTGTTATTGCAATAGTATTTTACAAAAAAATAAGAAAACATTTGACAGGCGGGAATTTTCACTTGACAATCGATAATATATATATTATAATAAACATATACGAAATGCACGGGGAGCTTATATTCAGAATGTATTCTATATGTTCTGCCGCTGAGAGTGTGATAAACGTCACAGACCCATGACCGTTTGCCGGATAATGCCGGTACGGGAGGCATATAAAGCTTTGTCGTGCTGTCTTTAAAAATAAAGGCAGTTTTTTTATATGCTTTTGACTAAGTTTTCTATAATCAATGCAATGAAGAAAACTTAGTCAAAAGAGACCTTAATCGCTTGCATTAAGTACGATTAAAATACAGGGTACTTAATGCAAGCTATATAGTTATCGGAAGGGAGCAATTACTATGGAATATACAACGCAGATGGATGCTGCAAAAAAGGGGATAATAACACCCGAAATGAAGATCGTTGCCGAAAAAGAGGGCATAGACGCAGATGTGCTGCGCGACCGTGTTGCCCGCGGAACTGTTGCAATTCCATGCAACAAAAATCATAAAGCAATAAGCCCTGAGGGAGTGGGAGAGGGACTTCATACAAAAATCAACGTAAACCTCGGCATTTCGAAGGACTGCACGGACTACAGCGTGGAAATGGAAAAGGTAAATATGGCGGTAAAAATGAAAGCGGAGGCTATCATGGATCTATCCTGCTACGGAAAAACTCATGAATTTCGCCAGAAGGTTATAGATACATGCCCGGCAATGATAGGAACAGTTCCGATGTACGATGCTGTGGGCTATCTGGATAAGGAGCTTGCCGACATTACGGCTGACGAATTCCTCAGTGTAATCGAAGCACATGCTAAGGAGGGCGTTGACTTTATGACTATTCACGCCGGAATAAATCGCAGAACAGCTTCAATCTTTAAAGAAACAAAGCGTCTTACAAATATAGTATCACGAGGCGGCTCTCTTATATTTGCATGGATGGAAATGACAGGTAATGAAAATCCGTTCTATGAATTTTACGATAAGGTTCTGGATATACTTGAAAAATACGATGTCACAATCAGTTTGGGTGATGCGTGCCGTCCGGGCAGCACCCACGATTCCTCCGATGCTTCACAGCTCACCGAGCTTATTGAGCTTGGAATACTCACCAAAAGAGCATGGGAGCATAATGTTCAGGTTATGATTGAGGGACCGGGGCATATGGCAATAGATGAAATTGCCGCAAATATGAAGCTTGAAAAAAGACTCTGCCACAACGCTCCGTTCTATGTTCTCGGACCCCTTGTTACGGATATTGCTCCGGGCTATGATCACATAACATCGGCAATTGGCGGAGCAATAGCAGCTGCGAACGGCGCGGATTTTCTCTGCTATGTAACACCGGCGGAGCATCTGAGGCTTCCGAATGCTGACGATGTTAAGGAGGGAATTGTAGCGGCAAAGATAGCTGCCCACGCCGGAGATATTGCGAAGGGTATTCCTGGTGCGCGTGAGATTGACGATAAGATGAGCGATGCGAGAAGACGCGTATGCTGGGAAGAAATGTTTGAATACGCAATTGAGCCGGAAAAGGCGATAAGATATTACAATGAGCTTCCGCCTGAGGAGAAGCACACCTGCTCTATGTGCGGTAAAATGTGCGCTGCGAGAACAATGAATAAGATTCTTGCCGGGGAAAAGGTTGACGTTAAATAATATATACTATAAAGCATAAAACGAGAAGCAGGAGCTTCTCGTTTTATGCTTTATACACCGTAAAGGAAAGGGGGAGGGCTTTGATGAAAAATATTCCGTCCTGTGAATTAAATTCAGCAGTATCCGAACAGGTTGAGAATAACGTCCCAAGATGTGTTACTCCGTATCGGGCTGCGTCAAGACGTATATCCTTAGCTGTACTATCAAAGTTTACAAGCACAATATAACGCTCCTCATCATACTGTCTTATATATGCGTATGTATAGCCTATCCTGTATACATAGTTAAACTCACCGATGCTGAGCGCCTTTGTTGACTTTCTGAGGGCTGTAAGACTTTTAACCGTATTTCTCATTTCTCCGCCGGGATCTGCCTCGTCCATTTTGTCCCATGGGAAGCAGCAGCGGCAAAATGGATCTCCGTAGCCCTGAACACCCAGTTCATCTCCGTAGAACAGGCACGGGACACCCGGCATTGTCATAAGCATACCCATTATTATTTTTGTACGTTTTCTGGCTGTATCAAGAGTATATCCGTCCAGCTTAAAATGCGCCTGATATTCCCGATCAACCTCATGTCTGTCGGGAACACCGCCCATGAGCGTTATAATACGCTCAACATCATGCGATGATATGATGTTGAGAAGAGAATAAAATGCTGCAGGCGGATAGTTTTCCTTAAGACTCATAATTCTTCTGTTGAACTCATATGCATCTATTCTGCATAATGCGAAATCTATGAGCGCATTTCTCAGCGGATAGTTCATTACCGAATCAAGCTCGTCACCGTAGAAATATTCCCGTCTATCACCGTATGCTGTCTTATTTGAAGCATCCTCCCATACCTCTCCTATGATCACTGCATCGGGGTCAACCTCCTTGACTCCGGCTCTGAGCTCCTTGACAAAGAAGTCCGGAAGCTCATCCACAACATCAAGCCGCCAGCCCGAAGCTCCGAGGCGTATCCATTTCTTTACTATTGCATCTGTAGAGGATAAAAGATATTGTCTGAGCGATTCGCTTTGCTCCTCTACCTGGGGAAGAGTGGTCATGCCCCACCATGATTCATATACGTCCGGAAAATCCATAAATCTGAACCATGTGTAATACGGTGAATCCTTTGACTGGTATGCACCCACACTGTCATAGGTACCGTATTTGTTAAAATACATGCTGTCATCGCCGGTATGATTGAACACTCCGTCAAGGATTATTCTTATTCCTCTTTTTTTAGCCTCGGCGCAAAGCTCGGAGAAGGTCTGCTCGTCTCCGAACATAGGATCTATTTCTTCATAGCTGCCTGTATCATACTTATGATTTGATGCCGCTCTGAATATCGGATTAAGGTAAATTACCGTTATTCCAAGTTCCTCAAGATAGGGAAGCTTTTTGATTATCCCCTTAAGATTACCGCCGAAGAAATCGTTTGACTTGTACTCTCCGCCAAACTGCTCAGCCTTATAGAACGGCTGTTCGCCCCAGCGGCGTTTTATAATATCCGTCCTGTTTCCCAAAAAAGAGCCGTCATCATTTCCGTTGCAGAAGCGATCGGGGAATATCTGATACGCTACAGCCGATTTAAACCAGTCCGGAGTTTTATAGTCTTCCTTATATACTGTAATCTGAAATGCATGTGAAGGAGGCTGGAAACTCATCTCACCCTTGCCGCCAAGATTTTCAATGTTGTTCCCATAGTATACAATACCTGCATCTGTATCAATCTCAAAGTAATACCATACAAGCATTGGTTCGTCCGGCATCTCTATTGTTTTTTCATATATGCTGCCGGCCGATACTGAAAATACGTAAGGCATATCGGCATACTGTGTTTCTCCCTTATCTCTTTTGTATACAAGCTTTACCGAACGCGGTATTCCCACACCGCATACGGACAAACGAAAGCGGACCGATGTTCTGCAGGTAACCGCACCGCCGGGATGGCGGAAGAATTTTTGTCTGGAATTGTGTTCTATATCCATAATCACGTCCCCTTATGCGATTTATCATCACAAAAAAATCCCTGATTGTAGGGATTTTTTCGTGACAACAAAGTCAATAGTTTTATCGGAATTTACTTAATCGGTGTTAAGTGCCATATCTTGTCATTATACTCATTGATGGTTCTGTCCGAAGAGAAGAATCCTGCCATTGCAGTATTCATAATCTGCTTTGCAATGAAGGTCTTTCTGTCCTGATAATCCTTTGAGATCTGCTCATGAGTCTGCATATAAGCCTCAAAGTCGCGGAGAACCATATAAGTATCTGCCTGACCGTAGTCACCGAATACAAGAGTATTGTAAAGATCCATAAAGAGATTTGTATCCGGAACAATTGAACCGTTTATAAGCATCTCAAGAGCGCCGCGCAGCGATGCATTTGTCGCATAAATCTGCTTAACCTCATCGTTGCCCATAAGACGTATTCTCGCGTCAACTTCCTCTGAGCGGAGTCCGAAGATATAGATATTATCATCGCCGACCTGCTCATACATCTCTACATTAGCACCGTCCATTGTACCTATTGTTACAGCACCGTTAAGCATAAACTTCATGTTGCCCGTACCGGAAGCTTCTTTACCTGCTGTTGAAATCTGCTCTGAAATATCAGCAGCCGTAACAAGCTTTTCTGCGATGGATACACCGTAGTTTTCGATAAAGATGACCTTGATCTTATCATTGATACGTGCATCGTTATTGATAAGCTCACCGACTGAGTTGATAAGCTTGATTATAAGCTTAGCTCTCTTATAACCCGGTGCAGCCTTTGCGCCGAATATATATGTCTTCGGATAATAGCTGTCCG
Source organism: Clostridiales bacterium (assembly GCA_029219585.1). Classification (GTDB taxonomy): domain Bacteria; phylum Bacillota; class Clostridia; order UBA1381; family UBA1381; genus Ornithomonoglobus. The sequence continues at coordinate 29,103 of JAQXTR010000036.1, read as the reverse complement.
CATAGCTCTTATCATTGAGGATTCTGTTATACTCGGCAATGATGTGAAGAACATTCATCATCTGTCTCTTATACTCATGAAGTCTCTTACACTGTATATCAAATATTGAATCCGGATTGATCTTTACGCCGTTATGCTCAAGAATGTAGTCGGCAACAACCTGCTTATTTGCACGCTTGATTGCATCAAACTTTTTCTGGAATGCAGCATCATTTGCATATTCTGCAAGCTCTGCCAGCTTCTCTGATTCCTTGAGCCAGCCTTCTCCGATTGTTTCGTTTATGAGATTTGTAAGCTCAGGGTTACAATTGGCAATCCATCTTCTGAAGGTAATACCGTTAGTAATGGCATGGAAGCGATCCTTATCCATCATGTAGTAATCTCTGAATATATCAGCCTTAAGAATATCTGTATGAAGCTTTGAAACGCCGTTTACCGCAAAGCAGGTTGCAAGACATGTGTTTGCCATTGAAACCTGACCGTTAGCTAAAATAGCCATCCAGTCATGCTTGCCCTTGTCGCCGGGATAGAATGACTCTACACGCGCCATAAGACGTCTGTTCATTTCCTCAAGAATCATATAAAGTCTCGGAACGACTCTTTTAAACATATCCTGTGACCATTTCTCAAGCGCCTCACTCATTACGGTGTGGTTTGTATATGCAAATACATGAGTAACAATTTCCCATGCCTCGTCCCAGCCGAGTCCTTTTTCATCCATGAGCAAACGCATCATTTCCGGAATCGCCATAGTAGGATGTGTATCGTTGATGTGAATAACTATCTTATCCGGAAGGAGTGACCAGTTATCACCGTTTCTCATCTCAAATTCCTTAAGAATCCACTGTAATGTTGATGATACAAGGAAATACTGCTGTTTAAGACGAAGCTCCTTACCCTCTGTATGATTATCCTCAGGATAAAGCACCTTTGAAATAACGCCTGCAAGCTCCTTTTCCTCTATCGCTCTGGCATAGTCACCCGCGCTGAAAGCAGCCATATTAAAGTCAGTTGCCGACTGAGCGCCCCAGAGTCTGAGTTTATTGACAATCTTTGAATCATAACCTACAAGGGGTACATCATACGGTACGGCAAGAACTGTTCTCTCGTTTTTGTAGCCGACCTTCATGCAGCCGTCTTCCCAGTATGTGTAGCACTCACCGCCGAAAGAAACCTTTACCGCTTCTTCAGGACGAGCAACCTCCCATGCGTTGCCATGCTCAAGCCATGTGTCCGGCAGCTCTGTCTGATAACCGTCTACTATCTTCTGTCTGAAAAGTCCGTACTCATATCTGAGTGTACATCCGTATGCCGGTAAATCCAGTGTTGTAAGCGAATCGATAAAACATGCAGCAAGACGACCGAGACCGCCGTTACCAAGACCTGCATCATTCTCAAGCTCCGCTACTTCCGGAAGTGTATAGCCGAGATCCTCCAATACTGCTTCATAATCCTCTGTCTGCATAAGATTGAGGATATTTGTGCAGAGAAGTCTTCCCATAAGGAATTCAAATGAAAGATAGTAAAGCTTTTTTGATCCTTCATTCTTTACCTCTCTGTGTGACACTGCCCACATCTCCATGATCTTATCACGTACTGTAAGAGCACATGCGGAATATATCATCTGAGGTGTTGCTTCTTCAAGGACTTTACCGAAATGTCTGTTGATCTTTCCGATAATATCACTCTTTAAAGTCTCCTGTGCCGGAGTGAGCTTCTTCGTTGTTTTTCCTGCCATTATAATATACTCTCCTTAAATTCCGTTATGAAAACGGTTTATTGAAACATGCTTCGGATTACGACTTTCTTCTGACCGTACCCTTGCCTGTTTTTGACTTTGACTTAACTGCCTTCTGAATTCTTTCAGCGGCCTTTTCCGTCGCTGATTTGGACGAATTTGTGCCGGCAGCTGTTTTTTTAGCCGATGTTTTCTTTGCAGCGGTCTTTCCTGTTGTTCCCTTCTCAACAGTCTCCTCCGGATACGGATTCGGAACCTCAACAATCCTCGGCTCCGCCGCCGCCTTTTCAAGCGCCGATTCTGAATTCGCAAAATCCGCTTTTATGCGCTCGGCAAAGTCCGGAAGGTGTTCCGGCTGTTTTTTAGGCTTCTTCTTCAGTTTTTTTTTAAGTCCGCAGCCTTAGGTCTCTCAAGACCTGTAAGTCCGCAGTACATATCAATATACTTTTCGGCTGAAACATTCCATGAATAATCTGCTGCCATAGCCTGCCTGATAAGGCCGTTCCATGCATCCTTATCGTTATAGTATACGTCCATAGCGTTCCAGACACACTGCAGCATCTCATCTGCATTATAGTTTGCAAACGAGAATCCTGTACCGTCACCTGTATATTTGTTATACGGGATAACTGTGTCACGCAGACCGCCTGTTTCGCGCACAATCGGGATTGTACCGTAGTGCATTGAAATTATCTGCGAAAGTCCGCACGGCTCGAATGCCGAAGGCATCAGGAATGCGTCACAGCCTGCATATATCTTGTGCGACAGCTCATTTGAATATGTAATTCTTGCCGCAAATCTGTCCGAATATTTCCATGAGTAATGTCTGAACAGATTTTCATACTGCTCCTCGCCTGTGCCGAGAACCACTATCTGGCATCCGCCGTTGCAGAGCTCCTCCAGCTTGTAAGCAATAAGATCAAAGCCCTTCTGGTCCGTAAGACGCGATACAATACCGACAAGCATCTTATTCGGATCCTGGGGAAGCCCCATTTCCTTCTGAAGCTCAGCCTTATTCGCAGCCTTACCCGCCTTGAAGGTTCTGGAATTATACTTCTTCGTTATATAGCCGTCCTTGGAAGGATTCCAGTCATCGTATGAAATACCGTTTACTATACCGACCAGATCACCTCGTCTTGCTCTTAGGAGCGAGTCAAGTCCCTCACCGTAATGAGGTGTTGTAATCTCAACAGCGTATGTGTCAGATACCGTCGAGATCTTATCGGCATAAACCATACCGCCCTTGAGAAGATTGGCATCCTTAAAGTATTCCATCTTATCCGGTGTGAAATAATAGTCTGAAATACCCATAGCATCCTTTATGCCCTTCAGATCCCAGCGACCCTGGAATTTGAGATTATGAATCGTTATCACGGTCTTTATGCCGCGGAAGAACGGGTTATCTCTGAAGGTGTCAAGAAATACGGGGATAGGACCTGTCTGCCAGTCGTTGCAGTTGATTACATCCGGTCTGAATCCGATTGTCGGAAGAATTGACAGAACAGCCTTTGAGAAAAATATAAACTTCTCACAGTCAAGGTGGATATAATCATACGGTTTATCACCGTTGAAATAGAACTTGTTATCAATGAAATAATAAATACAGTTGTTGTAATTAAGCTCAAAAATGCCGCAGTACTGCTTACGCCAGCCCATATCAATATAGATATGATCAATATATTTCATCTGTTCCTTAAAGTTTCCGGGAACACAGTTATAGAGCGGCAAAACAACTCTTGCATCCACATTCTTTTCTCTCAATGCCTGGGGAAGTGAGCCTACTACGTCGCCCAGACCTCCGGTTTTGACAAACGGAGCACACTCTGATGTTGCAAATAAAACGTTCATATTCCAATCCTTTCTTAAATTTCAGTCGATGCTACAGCTATATTTTAACTTATTTTTTTTAATTTGTCAATTAAACATTATAAAATCTTCTGTTTTGACCATAACACCGAACTTTTCATATAACTTATTATGTAAATTCGACATAACCCAATCAAGCCGTTCTGTGAGGAACGGCTTGTCGGATATATCTATTTATCAGATCTTCGTTCCCTTTGAGATCGCAAGCGGATAACTCTCCTGTCCGATAAGCTTTCTGCCTTCCGTTATACATACTTCCTTATCGAATACTACGTGGTTAAGCTCAACGTCCTTTTCTATCACACTGTCCTGCATAATGATAGAATTCTGCACAACCGCACCCTTATCTACCTTAACTCCGCGCGAGAGAATTGAGTTTATTACCGTACCCTCAATCACGCAGCCGTCAGAGATAAAGCTGTTTTTACATACAGCATCGTCACCGTACTTGGTGGGTGATTGGTCCTTTGTCTTTGTATAAATGGGACGCTCTCTGTTGAAGAGTTCATTTCTGAATTCGGCATTAAGAAAGTCCATATTTGTTGAATAATATGACTTCAGCGAGTCGATCTTATAAAGACTGCCCTTGAACTCATAGCCGTAGATTCTCATACCGCCCATCTTCTTAACGAGTGCATCCTTAACGAAATCCACATCACCGCGCGCAGAGCACTCGTCGATAATGCTTTCAAGAAGAGCCTTTTCAAGGACATATATCTCCATGCCCGCATTTGATGATTTGGGGTAATACGGCTGAACCTCAATGTCCGTAATACGTCCTTCCTCGTTGATGTCAAAAAGCGTGAAGTGCTTTATTACATCCTCGCTCCTGTTGCTGAGATCCTTGTAGATTGCCGTTACGTCCGCCTGATTCTTTATATGAGCATCAACAACATCATTGAAGTCAATATTGTAAATCATATTGCCCAATGACAGAATTACATATGTCTGATGGCTCCTGAATATATAATCCCTTATTCCTTCAAGGAGGTCTATATTGCCCTTGATTGTGCCGTATTGCTGCTTTTCCATGTTAGGCGGGAGTATGTTAAGCCCTTGATTCTTTCTGTCCAGATCCCAAGGCTTGCCCGACTTTGCGTGATCCATAAGCGATGAATAGTTTGATTCTGTTGCAATACCTACATTTACTATTCCCGCGTTTGCCATGTTTGACAAAACAAAGTCTATAATTCTATATCTTCCGGCGATAGGAAGCGCGCTGTTAGCTCTTATGTCTGTAAGCGGTGCAATCTTCTCATCTCCCGTAAGAATAATACCCATAGTATCATTTCGCATAGTTAATTCATTCCTTTCGAATTTAATATTAGAACTTTATATTATATGGTTTCGGTTATGACAAGGAGGTATTATTCCTCAACCTGTACCATTGAGCCCTTAAGAATGTCGCCGTTGTCCGGGACAGCAGCTCCGCCCTCAATGAGAACAATTCCGTGTGTGCAATACTTTGACTTATACGGATTATCCTCCGACTCATGATTTACACCGATCTTTGCATTTGCCCCGATTCTTGCGTTCGGTCCTATCACCGATTTATCCACAACAGCGCCTTCATCGATTACTGCGCCCGGCATGATTACTGCGTCCTTGACCACAGCACCCTTGCCGATTGTTACTCCGCTGAATATTACCGAATGATCAACTCTGCCGTCAATCACACAGCCCTCTGTTATTGTTGAGCGTGTTATCTCTGCGTTTTCACCTATATAGTGCGGCATGAGAGCATAGTTTCTTGAGTAAATAACCCACTTTCTGTCATTGAGATCGAATTTCGGGGGATCGTCGATGAGATCCATATTTGCCTCCCAGAGCGACTGAATCGTGCCGACATCCTTCCAATATCCTTCAAAGCGGTACGACATAAGCTTCTGACCGTCGGCAAGGAGCTTCGGGATGATATTTTTTCCGAAGTCGTTATCTGAATTCGGGTCTCTTTCGTCGTCTGTAAGATACTTCTTCAGTATATCGTATCTGAATATATATATACCCATAGATGCAAGGTTACTCTTAGGCTCTGCGGGCTTCTCCTCGAATTCTATGATTTCACCCGTTTCCGTATTCGTATTCATGATTCCGAAACGCGGTGCCTCCTCCCACGGAACAGGCATAACCGCAATGGTTACGGCAGCCTCCGATGCAATGTGCGCCTTAAGCATCTCGTTATACTGCATCTTATAAATATGGTCACCTGAAAGAATCAGTACATTCTTCGGATCGAAGCCGTCGAGGAAGCCCAGATTCTGATAAATAGCGTTTGCGGTACCCTTGTACCACTCACCGGTCTCACCGCTCTGATACGGCGGAAGGACGTATGCGCCGCCGTGTGAACGGTCAAGATCCCACGGGTTTCCGTTACCTATGTATGTATTCAGCTCCAGCGGTTCGTACTGAGTCAGTACACCAACCGTATCAATTCCCGAATGAACACAGTTTGAAAGCGGGAAGTCTATAATTCTGTACTTGCCGCCGAAAGGCACTGCCGGCTTAGCAACATTCTTTGTCAATGCGCCGAGTCTGGATCCCTGACCGCCGGCCAGTATCATAGCTACACAGTTTTTTGATACCATAATATGATCATCTCCTAATTTAATTTTTAATTATTGTATGATAGCTTATACAATTATTTTTTTGTTTTCTTTGTTTTTGATACATTTGTTTTTGCGGGACTGCGCCTTATAATCATTGCGCTGTTTCCGTCTATGGGAACGCTTAATGTGTATTCCATATCACTGAACTGCATCTTCTGTGTATGATATACCATCCTGTTAATCCTTCTTGTTCCGCCGTATTCGGTAGAATTTGAATGGAGGATAACCTCATATTCACCCTCATACGGTACGCCGAGCTTATAACTGTGGCGGTCAAGAGGCGTGAAATTTGCGGCAACAATAAGCGTATCATCTGCTTTTTTGCCCATTCTGATGTATGAAACAACCGAGTTTTCACTGTCGGCATCGTTGATCCACTTAAAGCCGTCCCATCCTTGCTCATGCTCCCAGAGAGCTTTACTTTCAATGTACATATGATTGAGCGTTTTAATATATGTATGCAGCTGCTTATGCGCCTCAATATCAAGCACGTTCCATTCAAGCTGATCGTCATAACGCCACTCAAGGAACTGACCGATTTCTCCGCCCATAAACATCAGCTTCTTTCCCGGCATCGTCATGTAATAGGTCAGGAAAGTCTTATACGCTTGGAACTTCTCTTCATAGGTTCCGTACATTTTGTCAATAAGCGATTTCTTGCCGTGAACAACCTCATCGTGCGAAAGGGGGAGGATGAAGTTTTCGGAAAAGGCGTACATCATAAGGAAGGTGAGAAGGGAATGATTGTCCTTTCTGAAATACGGATCCATTGAAACATATCTCAATGTGTCATTCATCCAGCCCATGTTCCATTTGAAGTTAAAGCCCAGTCCTCCATTCTCCGGCGGAGCCGTGACAAGAGGCCATGCGGTGGATTCCTCAGCTATCATAAGAAAGCCCGGCATCTCACAGCCCATAATCTTATTTATTTTTCTCAGCAGATCAACAGCCTCAAGGTTGCCGTTGCCGCCGTATTTGTTTGCAATCCACTCACCGTCATTTCTTGAATAATCTCTGTAAAGCATGGACGAAACAGCGTCAACACGCAGTCCGTCAATGTGATACTCGTTTGCCCAGTAGTATGCCGATGACGTAAGGAACGAAATCACCTCGCCCTTTGCAAAATCAAATACCATTGTTCCCCAGTCCTTATGCTCTCCCTCTCTCCAGTCCGCATATTCATAGCATGGAGTACCGTCAAATAATCTCAGACCGTGACCGTCGCGTGGGAAGTGCGCCGGTACCCAGTCCATAATCACTGATATTCCGGCTTTGTGACACTTGTTTATCAGGCTTTTGAGCTGCTCCGGTGTTCCGTAACGTGATGTTGCGGCGAAATAGCCGGTAACCTGATATCCCCATGACCCGTCAAACGGATATTCCGTAAGCGGCATGAACTCAATATGTGTATATCCCATATCGACAAGATAGGGGATAAGCTCATCTGCAAGCTCGTCATAGTTGTAGAAGCTTCCATCCTCATGAATGCGCCATGAGCCTGCATGACATTCATAGATATTCATAGGCGAATGTATGATGTCCTTCTTTTTACGCTTGTTAAGCCATACCTTATCTGACCATCTGAAGCTTTCCGAAACATATGCCACAGACGCTGTTTCCGGTCTTAATTCACATCTCACCGCATACGGATCTGAACGAAGATATACCGTATTGTCCGGAGCTGTTATTGCATATTTATATATATCCCCATGCTTTATATCTGTAAAGAAGCCTATCCACACACCGGATTGTCCGAAAAGAGCAAGCTCCTTGCCATCGCCGGTCCATCCGTTTGCATCACATGCAATCTTAACCGATTTTGCATTGGGTGCCCAGACCGCAAATCTGAAGCCCTCCCGGTTGTCTATCTTTACTTTATGACAGCCGAGAAATTCATATGCATTGAAGTTTTCACCGGAATTAAATAGATATGTCTGAAATTCGCTTATTCCAAGCATCTCCTTTTTATTCTCCATTGACTTCACCTCTCTGTCTATACCCGGTTTTCCACGATACCCTTTATAAAGGTACGCAAATAAACCTGCAATTAATTTACTATTATTATAACACAAAATACTTTGTGAGTAAAGGCTATATTTTGAATAAAATTATTTCTTTTTTTTAGACGTTTTGACCAAATATTCTATATTTTGTTATTTTCATCTAAAATTTGCAGAATATTTTGTAAAAAATATGTAAATATAAAAATACAGAGTACAATTTTCGTACTCTGTATCCGTAATTATTTATTCGTCAAACGGAAAAACGTTGTCCAAAAATTTTCTTGCCTTGCCTGACGATCTTCTGACAGGTCGATTTGCCGTTTCTCTGCGTTCTGCCATACGAGAAGGGCGTCTTCTCTGTCTTTCCTCATATTCGTATGCATCATCGTCATCGTATGAGTCAATTTCATCGTCATCCTCAAATTCTATTCCCGATGAACGGCGTGTGGGCTGATATGAACGAGGCAGTCTTCTTTCTGTGCGCTCTGACGGCTCATCCTCATAATATTCATCTTCATCAGGCTCATCCTGATCTGCAGCCGCTCTTGCCGAGGATCTTCTCGCGTCCCACTTACGCATCATTTCACGTTCCTCGTCGTTTAACTCAATATGAGTTCTTCTTTCCGGCATAGCAATTCCTTCATCTGTTCTTGCATAGCTTTCATTCTGATTGAGGACCTCAATCGCAGGCTCTGAAATATCTTTAAGCGTTGAGGCAAACTTCTCTTCAATATCCTTGCGCAGCGCGCGTATCTCGCTGGACCCCTGAGCACTTCTTTTTGCAAGCTTGTAGAAACGGTTGCCTACCCAGCAGCTGACTACAAAGTTGACAATTACCGAAAGAAGAAACCATAAAAATCCTCCGAGACGTGACTGATATTTCTTGTTTGTATTTGCTGCGGCTGTGTTGGATGCAACATTATTGGCGGCAGTGTTATTCACCGCGTTAGCTGTTGTTCCCGCCGATGCGGTATCTGCTGCTGTGTTTGTAACGGCAGGATCTCCTGCTGATGTGGTATATGACGACTGCGTATCTGTTCCCGGCTGCGGACGGATGCTGTCGGCGGACGCGTATACGGAAGCTGCCGAAAGCATTGCCGATACGGATACTGCACATATTGTTATTAATACTTTTTTCATATAATTTTTCATTGTTTTAATGTTCCTTTCCTTATTGTTCATCCCTAAAAGTTTTTCTGAGTTTTTCCTTTATCGGTAATCTGCTTAATTTCATCTTGTTTGCTTCGTATACTCTTATAAATGCAAGCTGTTTTTTGTCATCTCGTCTGCAGCGTCCGGCTCCTATGAGGAACCAGTTCCAGAAGCTTTCAGGCATTGTTTCGGTGCTTACCATAACCTCATGATAATGACCGGGGGTTTCAAGTATCTCCAGCGCCAGCTTCGGTATCATATAGTTATAGCACTGCGGCTCTCTGGATCGAATTTCAAGAATAAGCTTTTTGATTTTGTCGGCAAGTCTCTGAGATTCAGGCTGATCGCCGTATGAACCCTGCCATGCGTACACAGCCGACAGAAGCCTTGATATAAGCAGCGGAGAGCGGTTATCATCAACATCTGCCATTATATCACGCTTTATTATCTCGTATGAATTACGCTGATACGGCTCGTAGCCAACCTTTGTGAGAAGCCGTTTGATCTTCTCTGTATCAGCCTCAACCTCCTGAGGCATCTTTCTGCGCTGCGCAATCGTGATACCGTAATTCTGCCATTTTACATCATCATGCTCCGTTATATATTTCACACATCCCATTGAAAGCTGCCTGTCCTCCGTTGATGATTCGATATATGCAATTATTTCATAAAGCTCCTCCGGAGTCCAGCCTGCCGGAACGGAAAAGGTTTTTGCTCCATAGCCCGTTATCACTACAGGTGCAGCCAGCTCAACAATTGTTGAAATATTTTTCTTTTTTCCTCCCATCATATCCGCCCAGCTCTCATATTTGGCAGCATGCTTGAGGTGGGCGAGGAAATTCATTATAAGCCGCTGATTCTTTTCGCCCATATTTTCAATGTTCTCGGATATAAGCTCCATATACTTCGGAAGATTATTTATCAGCGTCTGTGTCTGAACCTCAGATGCAGATGAAGAGGTGAATACGGATTCTATATCGTAATTCTCTCCGGCGCAAAGCTTATTGATGCAGTCTGTAACGTATATATCGGTGAGCTTTTCAATTTCATCGTCAAACAACGATATATTATCGTACATTACCTTGGTAATTTCAAATCGTACATCCTGCATTGATTCATCATCAATATCAGCAAAAAGCTCCTTTGCCCTCAGCACAAACGCCTCATCACCCGCGGAACGCTTGAATTTCAGAAGCTTTCCGCCCATTCCGCTGTAGGTAGTGTTCTGTGTGAGCGAGAACCAGTCAAGATATGCCGAAACGGAGGAAAGTCTGTATCTGTTATATTGCTCTCTTATCTCGTCAATACCTATATTAAACAGACTGGATGTCGCTACCGCTGAAAAGTCGATTGCGTTGAAATCCACGTACAGGCAGTTTTCTCTGCTCTCTATTGCCGGACGCGTGATATTATTCTTTCCGTCAACCGTTCCGTGGAATACTATTCTGTCCTGTTTATCGGAAGGGAGATAGACATTATATGTTGAAATACCCGTATTTCGCGAAATATCACGCGGAAGCAGCCACTTTAATGCGATGAGGTATCTTTCTGTAAGGTATTCATCATCGGTACATATACATATATTTTTCAGATTCTCCGACGTGAGCATTGTTACAGCATGGTTAATGAGATATGTCAGTTCCTTTTTGTGCAGCTTTATAAATGTTTTTATTTCCTCATCAAGCCCCTCAGGCTTCTCCGGATTTTCTATAACAGGCAGATACTTTACCAGCTCCGTGTCCTGCTCCTGCTGCGTTAGATATGTCCTGAACAGCTCTGAGCCGAAATACTGTTCAGGGAAGAAATCATCGTCAAATTCATCAAACACCAATGCGTGCGCAAAGAAATTCCCCTTTTCTCCGTTTATGTCGTACCCTGCATACACCGACTGAATTGCCGCAAACCTGCCGTCAGCCAGTCTCAGTGTTCTGAACACCTTAGAAAACATTGGCGGAATCGTGGGATCCCCCAGTGTTTCCGGATATGTTGTAGTATCGTTTTTCGGCAGCCTGTAGCTTGAGAAACGCATAAGCTCAGCGATATTCTCACGAGTCAGCCCCTGAGAGCACGAGTAGACGCGCAGCCCGGACTGATTTATCAGTCCAAGCTCAGGTTCAGCCAGACTATGCTTGACCGAGGTATATATCATCTGGTATACCTTCATTTTAATTACTTTCCCCTTCCACTTTAATCTAATTCTTTAATTCCTGTATATAACTCATAGTAGCGGCCCTTCATTGCGAGCAGCTCCTCATGTGTTCCGCGTTCAATAATCTCTCCGTGCTCAAGAACCATTATTGCATCCGAATTACGGATTGTTGAGAGTCTGTGAGCAATCACAAAGGTTGTGCGGTTCTCCATAAGAGCATCCATACCGCGGTTTATGCTCTGCTCCGTTCTCGTATCGACAGAGGAGGTTGCCTCGTCAAGAATTAGAACAGGAGCCTTTGACAATGCCGCGCGCGCAATATTCAAAAGCTGCCGCTGCCCTTGTGACAGATTAGCACCATCGCCCGTCAGCATCGTATTATATCCGTCGGGCATATTTTTTATAAATGTATGGGCACACGAGGTTACCGCAGCTTGTCTTACTTCGGAGTCCGTAGCATCAAGCCGTCCGTAACGGATGTTTTCCATAACTGTTCCGGTGAACAAATGTGTGTCCTGGAGAACCATAGCAATATTTTCTCTAAGATTTTCACGATCAATATCGCGGATATTGATACCGTCTATTGTTATTTCACCTTCATTGACATCATAAAACCTTGTCAGCAGATTTATAACAGTTGTTTTGCCTGCGCCGGTTGAACCAACCAACGCAATCTTCTGACCGGGATGTGCGTATACGGAAATATTTTTAAGAATCGGTTTATCCGAATCATATCCAAAGGTCACATTTTTAATTACAACGTCGCCCTTAGCTTTATCCAGACTGACCTTGTTTGTGTCTCCTGCTGTCTCCGACTCCTCGTCCATAACCGCGAATACCCTCTCCGCACCCGCAAGCGCGGACATAATTACATTCATTTGGTTTGAAATTTCATTTATAGGTCTTGCAAACTGCTTGGAGTAGTTTACAAATACCGTAAGTCCTCCGATATCCAGCGCCGCGAGGTTCGATGCGCCTATTCTGCCCAGCCGTGTGAGCAGCGCCAGTGACGCTCCGATAAACGCTGTTACGGTGTAGCTTATCTGCGACAGTGCGTTCATGCACGGACCCATTATTCCTCCGAGGAAGTTTGCACCCACCTGAATATCCCGCAGATTTTCATTAAGACCGGAAAACTCTGCCTTGGCGCGATTCTCATGATTAAATACCTTTACAACCTTCTGACCTGTTATTGTTTCCTCAATATATCCGTTTACAGCTCCCAGGGCTGCCTGTTGTTTGCTGAAATATTTTCTCGTATGCTTGGCGATTGTTCCTGCAACTTTTGCCATAACCGGAGTAAGGACAAGAGTAACAATCGTGAGCGGAATATTTGTAATGATCATGAGTGTCAGCGTTCCGGCAAGCGTAAGTACTCCCGAAAACAGCTGTAATATTGTGGAGTCAAACATCTGCCCGATGCTGTCAACATCATTTGTGAAACGGCTCATAATATCTCCGGTGCTGTTTGTATCGTAATAACGCACGCTCAGCCCCTGAAGCTTTTCAAACAAATCATTCCTTATTCGTTGCAGTGTATTCTGCGATACCTTTATCATTGTACGCTGCTGTATAAAAGCTGCCGCAACGCCGATAAGATATATACATGCCATTACTGCAAGACCTGTGAACAAATCTGCAAGTCTTTCGTTCGCGGCATCCCCAAGATTATTTATTATGGGGCGGAGCATGTATATACCTGCCAGATTTGTTCCCGCACTTACAAGTACGCATACCGATGCAAGTACAACCTTGAATTTATCCTCTCCGATATATGAAAGCAGACGAAATACCGCCTTTTTCATATCCATCGGCTTGACCTTTTTTGCACCGTATGCAGCCGGGCCTTTCCCGGGATGTCCTATATGAGGAGGCATATAAGCTTACCTCCTTTTCTCTGTCCAACTGTGAGTAATAAATATCCTGATACTCACTGTTTGTCTTTATCAGCTCATCATGTGTACCTTCTCCGACAATTCTGCCGTCATTAAGTACTATAATCTTATCCGCTCCGATAACAGAGCTTATTCTCTGAGCAATTATTATCTTTGTCGTATTCTTAAGTGTTGTAGAAAAAGCGCAGCGTATCTGAGCTTCTGTTGCTGTGTCAACAGCACTTGTGCTGTCATCAAGAATGAGTATCTTAGGCTTTTTAAGTAACGCTCTGGCAATACAGAGCCTCTGCTTCTGACCGCCGGACACGTTAATGCCTCCCTGTCCAAGCTCCATTGCATAGCCATCTGTAAAGCCTGTTACAAAGCTGTCTGCCTGCGCTGCGCGCGATGCCTCGCGTATTTCCTCATCTGAGGCATTTTCATCTCCCCAACGGAGATTTTCCTCTATCGAACCGGAGAACAGAACATTCTTCTGAAGTACCATGCCGACTCCCTCACGGAGATTATAAAGGCTGTAATTCTTGACGTTTACCCCGTCTACAAGTACTTCGCCTTCTGAGACGTCATACAACCTCGGTATCAGCTGAACAAGTGATGATTTGCCCGAGCCTGTTACTCCGATTATTCCCAGCGTCTGCCCGGACTCAGCAGTGAAGGATATATCACTCAGCACATAGTCTTCATGGTTATCATAATATTTAAACGACACGTTTCTGAACTCAATCCTGCCCTCCGTTACAACCTTATCCTTATCCTCTGCATTTTCATCGGTAAGGTCGATTTCGGTTTCGAGAACCTCCGAAATCCTTCTGATTGATGCTAAAGCTCTGGTGGAGTTTATAATCATCATTGATACCATCATGAGTGATGAAAGTATCTGCGTTGTATACTGAACTATCGCACTAAGCGCTCCGACCTGCATATCACCGGCAATCACAATATTGCCTCCGAGCCACAGCACGATCAGCGTTGTTATATTCATTGCCAAAGTCATAACCGGAATAGCGCATACCACTATTTTCATAGCACTGTATGTCGCATCCCGCAGCTCTGCACTGGAGCGGTTAAAACGTGTTATCTCGAATTTATCACGCACAAACGACTTTATAACCCTCACATTTGTTATGTTTTCCTCTGTCCTTGAGTTGAGGTTATCCAGCTTTCTCTGCATACTGTCAAATCGCGGCAGAGCTGTTTTCATAAGTGAAAATATAGTAATCCCCAAAAGCGGTATCATTATAAGCATAACAGATGCCAGATGCGCGTTCATCGAAAACGCCATAATTATTCCGCCTATAAGCATTCCGGGTGAACGGACAGCCATAATCAGTGCCATTCTCGTAATGTTCATTATTTGGGTAATATCATTTGTGAGCCTTGTCACAAGTGACCCGGTTGAGAATTTGTCTATATTCTTAAACGAAAATTCCTGTACCTTATTAAATACTGCCTTTCTCACATCGCTGCTGAAATTAACTGCGGCTTTAACAGAGAAATAATGACCTCCAATACCCCCGGATACCTGTATTATTATACAGACAAGCATAATAACTGCCTGTCTGATGATAAAACCCATACCCCTGCCTCCGAGAATACCCTCATCAATCATTCCTGCCATAAGCTTCGGCAAAACTATTTCTCCCGCAACCTCCGTCAGCATCAGGAGCGGCCCGAGAATAAAGCATAATTTATATGGTTTTATATATTGAAGATACCGCTTCACTCAATCATTCCCTTCGGATTACTGATTGTTTCTGTCGTTCTGTTTCTTCATTGCCGCTTCAACAAATGCGGCAAAGAGCGGATGTGCATGGTTGGGACGCGACTTGAATTCCGGATGGAACTGCACACCGATATAATATCGGTGCGAAGGAATCTCAACCATTTCAACAAGCTTCTCATCGGGTGACATTCCGCTTGCAATAAGCCCCGCCTCAGTGAGTTCTTTTCTGTAGAAGTTGTTGTACTCATAGCGATGGCGATGACGCTCATAAATAAGGCTGCTGTTATAAATCTTATCCGCCAGCGTGTCCTTAACTATCTTACACGGATAAAGTCCCAGACGCATTGTTCCTCCCAGATCCTCGACATCCTTCTGCTCCGGCATAAGGTCAATAACCGGATGGGTTGTATCGGGATAAAGCTCACTTGAATGTGCGTCCTTATAGCCGAGTACGTTTCGGGCGTACTCTATCACGGCAATCCGCATACCGAGGCATATTCCGAAGTACGGAATATCATTCTCTCGCGCATACTGTGCCGCAATAATTTTACCCTCAACACCTCTGTCTCCAAAGCCGCCCGGTACAAGAATACCGTCGCTGTTTCCGAGAAGCCTGTCCGCCGTTTCCGGAGTTACCTCCTCTGAATTTACCCAGTTGATATTAATATTTACGTGATTTTCAATGCCGCCGTGCTTTAGCGACTCAACAATTGAGATATAAGCGTCATGCAGCGAAACATACTTGCCTACAAGTGAAATATTTACGTATTCCTTCTTTGTAAGAAGCTCCTTTGCCACATCAACCATAGCCTTCCAGTCATCAAGCTCCGGCTTTCTGTTTTCAAGTCCGAGCTTGCGGCATACCGTATTTGCAAGTCCCTCATCTTCGAGCGCAAGCGGAACGGCATAAAGCGTATCAAGATCCTGATTTTCGATGACGCTGTCCTGAGATACATTACAGAATAATGCAATTTTTTCTTTTGTGCCGGGTTCAAGCGGATGCTCCGTTCTGAGAACTATAACATCGGGCTGAATACCGAGACTCAGAAGCTCTTTAACACTGTGCTGTGTCGGTTTGGTCTTCTGCTCTCCCGAGCTTGAAAGATAGGGGACAAGAGTGAGATGAACATAGATACAGTTTTCCTTGCCTACCTCCGTCTGAACCTGTCTTATTGCTTCAAGGAACGGTGTTGATTCTATATCGCCCACTGTTCCGCCGATTTCAGTAATTACAATATCAGTTTCCTGATGTCTTGCCACACGGTATACCCTGTCCTTGATTTCGTTTGTTATATGCGGAATAACCTGAACGGTTTTGCCGTCATAGTCACCGTGGCGCTCTTTGTGAAGAACCGACCAATAAATTTTACCCGTCGTTACATTTGAATTAATACTGAGGTTTTCATCAATAAATCTTTCATAGTGTCCGAGGTCAAGGTCTGTTTCCGCTCCGTCGTCCGTTACAAAAACCTCACCGTGCTGATACGGACTCAGAGTACCCGGATCAACATTTATGTAAGGATCGAACTTCTGCATTGTCACCTTATAGCCCCTTGCCTTAAGCAATCTGCCCAGCGATGCCGCGGTAATACCCTTCCCGAGTCCCGATACAACTCCGCCTGTTACGAAAATATATTTTGTTGCCATTGTTATTCTCCTTATTTTTATCCTGACAATTGTTTGTTTATATTAAATCCTGTTTTATATGCTTTGACACAAAACGCGATATTCTTTTCAGTGCCTCTTCTATATTATCGATTGAATAAGCGTATGAGCAGCGTATAAAGCCCTCTCCGCATTCTCCGAACGCTGTACCCGGAACAACCGCGACCTTTTCCTCCTGCAAAAGCCTGTTGCAGAATTCATCGCTCGTCATTCCCGTTTTCTTTATGCATGGGAATACATAAAACGCTCCGTACGGTTCAAAGCACGACAGCCCCATGTCCCGGAAACCGTCCACGATGACGCGGCGTCTGTAATTATATTCCCGACACATATCCTCGACCTCATTGTCACAGTTTTTAAGCGCCTCTATGGCTGCATACTGACTCGTTGTGGGTGATGACATTATTCCGAACTGATGTATCTTTGTCATAAGCTTTATTATTCTTTCCGGTCCCATAGCATAGCCAAGTCTCCAGCCTGTCATTGCAAATGCCTTTGAAAAGCCGTTTACAATGACTGTTCTGTCATACATTCCCTCTATTGCCGAGAACGGGGTATGCGTTTCATCGCTGTAGCGCAGCTCACCGTATATCTCATCCGAAAGAACCAATATATCCGTACCCTTTAACACCTCCGCAATCGCCTCAAGGTCTGTCTTTGACATAACCGCGCCTGTGGGGTTGTTGGGGAAGGGGAGGATAAGAAGCTTTGTCCTGTCTGTTATCTTCTCCCGCAGCTCCTCCGGCATCAGACGGAAATTGTTTTCCTCCTTTGTTTCAAGAACCACCGGCTTGCCTCCTGCCATAATCGTAAGAGGCTTATAGCATACAAAGCTCGGCTCCGGTATGATTACTTCATCGCCCGGACACACAACGGCTCTTATCATCGCATCAATTGCCTCCGAACCGCCTACAGACACCAGCACCTGCGTCTTCGCATCATATTCAACATTAAATTTACGCTTATTGTATCTTACAATTTCCTCTCTCAGCTCCATAAGTCCGCTGTTTGCCGTATAATAGGTCTGTCCGCTTTCCAGGCTGTATATGCCTGCCTCGCGTATTGCCCACGGTGTTACAAAATCCGGTTCGCCTACTCCCAGAGAAATAGCATTCTTCATGGTTGCTACAATATCAAAAAACTTGCGTATTCCCGAAGGCGGCAGCATATCCACCGTAGGATTTACCAATTTATCATAATTCATATAGTAATCACCTGTCTGGCATCTTTTTCATCATCTTTGAAAATAATGCCCTCTTCCTTGTATTTCTTTAGAACAAAATGTGTTGTCGTTGATATAACAGATTCCATCGGCGCAAGCTTCTGCGCAACAAAAAGGGCGATTTCCTTCATTGATTTGCCCTCGATCATCACCGAAAGATCATACGCACCTGACATAAGATATAATGCCCGTACCTGCGGATAGTTGTAAATACGCTTGGCGACCTTATCAAAGCCTTCGCCGCGCTGCGGTGTAACGCGCAGATCTATAAGCGCGGTCACAACCTCGCGGTCGGTTTTATCCCAGTTTACAATTGTCTTGTAGCCGGCAATAATATGATTGCGTTCCAGATCGTCTATTTTCTCTTCAACATCATTCATCGAAATTCCGAGCATTCTTGAAATTTTAGCTATATCCACTACACCCTGCTCTTTATCAAGAATCCGCAAAAGATCATCCATTATTATATCCTCCGATACTGTTTGTGAAATTATACCTCTGAATATTAAAATAAAAGAATATCACAGGCTGATACTCAGACACGGTTTTACCCGCAAATGAATATACACTTCTTATTATACAGTAATTCAATAAAAAATGCTATAGTTTTTGAAAAAAAAGTTGAACAAATTTTTATATTTTTTTTTAGGCGTAAAAAACGATTTGCCAAAATTGGAATTTGTAATATTCTGTTAATAATTCTGAAGGAATAAATATACAAGGAGCCGCAGGGCTCCTTGTATAAATCATATATCCGGATTGCAGCGGTTAACAGCGGCAGCAAAGCCAGTAAGCATCTCCTTTTAATACCTGTTATTTATAAAGAGGATCTGCCGTATAGTCATTTACATACCATTGCCCGCCTATGTTTTCAAGCTTATAAACCCAATGATCCGTTGTTGTCTTTGAAAGTCCGTTTTCCGTCACATCCATTGACTCCGTTACCCATACGTAATAATATGTTCCGTCCGTTCTTGAGTTGACAACATCTATATTGGTATAATATTGAGTAAGATTCGGATGCTTCGCCTTATAGCTTGTCTGCTGATTATATGCGGTTGTACCCGAACGCAGATAACCCATAATAGATTTGTCACCGTAATTCATATATGACTCGCAGGCGTTGTCATATCCGATTATAACCGATTGCAGTGTATAATATGTCGAATCATCGGTAAGCCATGAATCCTTTATTCCACTCATCCGTTTATATGTAAGTGACGGAGAATACGGATCATAGCGTGATGATATATACTGCTCCTCATACGGCTTCGGCTTGGGCGCTCCGGGATCCTGCTGAACAATAACCGTGTTGTTAATCTGTACAGGGGAAGACGTTTCCGTAGGCTGCTCCGTTACCGTTTCCGTTGCTGTTTCCGTTGCTGTTTCGGTCGGAGAAGGAGTTTCCGTTTCAGTTTCGCTGCCGTTATATACATTTATTACCGTAAAAGCTATCGCTGTGGCAGCTATTACCGCCGCCGCAGCTGCTATACAAGCCACCGCCAAGATGTTTGTTTTCTTTTGATTTTTATTTAAAGCTGTTCCGCAGCCGCCGCAAAAACCGGTACCCGGCTGATTCCTGTATCCGCACTTTGTACAAACTATTTCCTGCCCGGGCAGCTTGCTGCCGCAGCTTTCGCAGTACAGGGCGCTGTCGTTATTATTATAATCGCACTCGGGACATTTTTTCATAATTTATAATTCTCCTTAACTGAATATTTTGGTTATTAAAGTTCTTGTACTGTTTTAAGAAGGTTTTCGCAAACTGTCTGTATTCTCAGCTTATATGTGTCTACTTCATTTTTGATCCGAAGCATTTCCTGATGCTTTTTGATATGCTCCTCATCAATCTGCCTTGCAAGCCGGGTAGCATCAAGCTTTGCACGGTTTACAATCGCCTGCGCCTCCATGTTCGCGTTGTTTTTTATGTCCTGAGCGGACTGACGCGCAACATCAAGAGAGCGGTGCATTGTGTCTTCAATCTGCTTATATCGCTCAACAGCGTCGGTTAGGACGCCGATTTTGTCCTTAAGACTTTGATTTTCCTTGCATAGAGCCTCATAATCCTGTATGATAAGGTCAAGAAAATCGTCCACCGCGTCACAGTCGTAGCCCTTAAGCTTTTTCTCAAATTCCTTGTTCTGAATATCTATTGGTTTTAACATAGCGGTCATCAGCCCCTTTCATAAATCTCGTTTATATATACTGTTTAAATGTAACATGCCGCCTGCTGCTTCTTGTTTCCGCTCCGAATTTATATACAATAAATCTGCCACTTCCTCTTATAGACAGAAGGTCGCCTTCCTTAACCGATTCCGAGGTTTTTGTTATTTCGCGGTGGTTGACCTTCACCTTGCCGGCTTCTATAAGACCGGATGCAATTGAACGCGAAACTCCCGCAGCAGCAGCGGTTACCGCATCCAGACGTTCCGACGCACATATCGCGCCGATTGTCTTATATTCTCTTTCTACTTTTATACCGCTCAAATCATCCATAACGGTAATTTTAACGCCTTGATTTCCTATTTTATGCACATTGTCCGCAGCATAAGCTGCAATATCGCTGTGAAGAAAAACATACGCAAAGCCGTCAGATACCACAATATCTCCCAGCTTTGACGGTGCTATCCCCAACGACATTATTGTTCCGAGATAATCGCGGTGGGTAAGCTTTCTTGAAAACCCACCCTCGATTTTGAGACAGGACAGAGGAAACTCTGCCTTATCCGGCTCTGCCCATTCAGGGAATACACCAAGAATTTTCTTTTCCGCATCATCAAAGCCGCCGTACAGCAATGTGTTATATCCGCACGGGAACACAAGATTATCGCTTATGACCGCCTGCTCCGCACCGTCAAGAAAATCGGAAAAGCGCGGGCAGCAATATTTGTCACATAAGGAAAATAAATCCTCTGTTCTGGCTATGAGAAGCTTATCGTCCTGTGTCATCAGAGTCTGCGTCTCCCTCTGTCCTGCGGAATTTTAACATTCTTAGGCGCTATGCAGAATATTCCGCTGCTGAGTCTGCCGAAGCCGCAGTTCATACCCTTTGCTGCGCCGCCAACGTAATCGACAATTCTCCGTGCCGTTCCGTCAGAAGCCGCGTCCGCATTTCTCGCACCCTCGCCCGCCTCAAATACAAACATAACGAGCTTTCCGCTCTGAACCGCCTCCACTATTCTGTCGGAATCGTCTATTGTCTGAGGATAGAACACAACAAGCTCCACGTCAATATCAGCGGGCTGTGAGCTTTCATATCTTATTGATGATCTGGATGTACCGGACGATCTACCTGTCCTTCTTGCACGTAATCGCTCCTCCTCAGCTTCTGCCGCCGCATCCTCTTCAGCCCAACGCTCCTCGCGCTTCCGGCGTCTTTTTTCAAAAAAGTTTTTCAACGGATGCCAGCCCCGCTCATCTTCATCATCATAATAATATTCCTCCTGCTCATCAGGCTCATCATACCTGCTGTAGCTTTCGGTATCTCTCCTGCTGTAGCGGTTTTCATAACCGCGGTTGTAATCATCATCGTAATCGCGGCTGCTTGAGCTGAATGCCGCCTTTGTGTCGCTGAATAATGACATATCCGCACTTCCTTTCTCCTTAAAGTTTTTTTATTATTTTCTGTCGTAATTCCTTGCACCGAATATAGCGCTTCCTATACGTACAATGGTTGAACCGCATTTTATTGCCGATTCAAAATCGCCGCTCATTCCCATTGACAGCTCTTCCATTGACACGTTTTTATATTCCTTTGCCGCTGTTTCGTCAAAAAGCTTCTTCATATTTCTGAAATGCGGCTCCGTATCCTTCGGTTCCGACTTCGGCGCAATAGTCATAAGACCTTTAACATGTACCTTTGTAAGCTCTGCAGCATGCCTTAGCAGACCGTCAAGCTCTGTGGGCGCAATTCCGGACTTGCTCTCTTCTCCGGAAATATTCACCTGAATAAGTATATCAATATCTCTGTTATGCAGAACAGCAAGCCTTTCAATTTCATCCATGAGCCTTGCCGAATCCACACTATGTATCATGCTGCACCGGTCTATTATATATTTGACCTTATTGGTCTGTAAATGACCTATAAGATGCCATTTTACCGGGCTCACATGCTCGAATTTATCACGCACCTCCTGCGGCTTATTTTCACCGACATCCGTAACACCCAGCCTGATTGCCTCGTTCATAGCCTCGGGCGGATATGTTTTTGTGACTGCGACCAGTTTTATATCCTCCGGTTTTCTGCCGCAGGCAAGCGCCGCCGCCGTTATACGTTCTTTCACTGCTGTAAGATTTTCTTTAATATTCACCTGCCGTCACGCTCCTGTTTCCTTTTGTCTCCATAATCAGCGCTCTCCTACAATCAGTCTTTCCATTGATGTGAGCTTAACCTCTGCATCCTCACTTGACTGTATTATTGAAAAGCCGTCTGTGGTATCGGTATAAAGGACGTCACACTTACATTTATACGTGTCTGAGCCCTTAGTTGCATACACATAATAATCATTTATCATTTCGCCGGTGCGTATCGCCTCCGTCGGCACCTTAAAGCCGTCATATTCCTCAACAATAATATCGGCATCCAGATTTCTGTATGAAAAAGCACTGTCTATATATGACGGTATCTGTATCAGATACAGACATTCGCCGTTCGCGTCAGGCTCGGAAACATATTCTACAGTTCCTCTCGCACTTGCGTCCGAAAGCGCTGTGAATCTTGCGGTTATATTTTCCGCACTGTTCAGAATTGCGGCATGCTCACTGTCGGTTATGCCGAGAATATACCAGATATGATTATTCATAACCTTGCATACAGGGTCTCCGACAGCAACGAGGCTTCCCGTTTCACTGTGCATTCTTCCTGCCGAAAGCGATCTTATATATTCCGCATCATACGTCTTAACGCTTTCGGGTGTAAGTATGGTTTCAAGACCGTCGATATATGTCGAAAATATTCCTGAACGGTCTGAAATTATATCCTTTTTGGCAGACGACAGCCCCGCTTCATATTCCGCGCGACGGCTTTGCAGCGCCTCAAGCTCGGAATCCTCCGGTAATTCGTCACCGCTGCGCAGACTGTTTATATCATTTTTATATTCGTGCACTTTTTCTATGTCGTTTGATGATGCAAGCTTGGGAATGCTTTCCATTCTTTTTGAAATTTCGTTTTCTGCTGTCGCACCGTCTGCAGCGGTAAGTCCGATAGTGTCTGAACTCAAACGCCTTATTTCATCGTCCATCATGCTCAGTCCGCGCAGTGCGGCTGAATCCACGCTTCCGTTATATACTGTGCTGATAAGCATATCCCGAGAAACCCTGTCTCCCTCTGCAACAGAATTATATACCGTTCCTGCCGCACCTGAATAATAAACGGTTTCGTCACGAACAATATATGCGTTCTCAGACGTAATCCCTATCTCATGCCCGTATTCCTCAAGAACGACCGATTTTACCGGTGATACAAAATAGGAAATACCATAGCCCGCAATCAGCAGAACACCGAGCAGAATTACCACTATGAAAAACTTCTTCATCCTATAGTCCTTCTTGGCTTAATTATTATTTTAAATATTATCTATTATATAATTTTTTCTGACAAATTACAAGTGTATTTTGCTATTTTTGTTTACTTTTTTGTCAGATATATTATGGTATTTGCCGCATGGAACAGATTTCCGAGGACATCCAGCTTCTCTCGTATAAAACCATGCTCCGAATTTCTGATTATTTCCGTCATATGCTTAAGCCTTAGATTTTTCGTATAGCTCACCATAACTGACTCTGTAAGCTCCTGTACGGTGTACATACGGTATCTGTCAACGCCTGACAGCCCGGCCGCAAGCTCCAGACCTTTTACGATTTCGGAGCCGTATTGCGAAACAAACTCACCGTATGAGTAATTATCGATAAAATAACTCTCGCCCCTGCATTTCCCAAACGTCCGCATGGTTTCAAAGTACCCGCTTTTCATACTGCGTTCAATCGCTTCATGGTCAAAATCCATTAATCCGACCTCGGGAGCGGGGGAGTCTATCTTTATTATATTTATGCCGCACCTGTCTACATCACGAACAAAGCCTATTCCGTTCACGGATACTGAGATTATTGTGTCATAACCGCGGTTTATGAGCATTCCGGACGGCAGATTATTCTGAATACCCCCATCGGCATACTCTTTATCATTTATTACTATATTCTTAAACATGGGAAAGCATGCGCTTGCAAGAATGTAATCGACAAGATAACCTCTTGGTATGTCCTCCTTGAACAGCTCCACGCTTTTTTTGTCGGTTACGCAATATGTGCACAGCCCGTAATCCATAGGGCAGCCGCGCAGCTTTTCTTCGTCAATTAACGATGACAGCAGTTTTTTGAACGGCGCTGTGTCAAGACCGCCCTTAAGCTCCTCTCTCATTACAGCCCTCAGCGATTTTATAGAAAATAAATTGCCGTTGTTTTCACCGATTTTAACAATATCACTTATATCCGTTTTGAGCCACAGCTCTGCCGGATCTATACCCATTGCGAACATCGCTCCGTTTACCGCGCCTATTGAAGTTCCGGCGACTGCGGAAATTTCAATCCCCATCTCTCCAAGTGCCTGCCATACTCCTGCCTGAAACGCGCCTCGTGTTCCTCCGCCCGCCAATGCCAATGCGTATTTCATCTTTATAATCACTAGCTCCCTTCATGCACATCTGTATCTATTATTAACAAAAAAACAAGGTTATACTATATATCTTGCATGAAGTACCCTATATTTTAATCGTACTTAATGCAAGCGCTTAAGACCTCTTTTGACTAAGTTTTTTTCATTGCATTGACTATAGAAAACTTAGTCAAAAGCATATAAGCAAAAACTGCTCCGTGAAACGAAGCAGCTGTAAAGTGCGTTTATTCAGTTAAGAAGCGCGCGGTCATTTGCGAATTCCTTACCGCTGATCTCCGAAAACTTTTTCAGCAGATCATCAACCGTAAGCTTTTTCTTTTCTTCACCTTCCACACTGTATATAATGCGTCCTTCATGCATCATAATTAGCTTGTTGCCGTGGGCAATGGCATCATTCATGTTATGAGTAATCATCATTGCCGTGAGATTGCCCTCGGAAATAAACTTATCCGAAAGTTCAAGAACGGTGGCGGCAGTCTTAGGATCAAGTGCCGCTGTATGCTCATCAAGCAGAAGAAGTCTGGGCTTTTTCATAACCGCCATAAGCAGAGTAAGAGCCTGACGCTGTCCGCCTGAAAGCAATCCGACCTTTGACGTGAGCCTGCTCTCAAGCCCAAGTCCCAGCTGGCTAAGCTGTTCCTTATACATTTCAAGCTCCTTATGAGGTATGGCCCATTTTATTCCGCGTCTCATGCCCCTGCGATATGCAAGCGACATATTCTCCGCAATCTGCATACCAGCAGCCGTTCCCATCATCGGATCCTGGAATACGCGTCCGAGATATTTTGCGCGCTTATGCTCGGGAAGCTTTGTTATGTCGTTGCCGTCAATTGTAATACTTCCGCGGTCAACGGGGAACACGCCGCATATGCTGTTAAGAAGCGTTGATTTACCTGCTCCGTTACCGCCTATAATTGTTACAAAATCGCCTTCGTTAAGCTGTAAATCAATGCCGTTAAGCGCCTTTTTTTCGTTTATTGTTCCCTTGTTAAAGGTTTTATAAATTCCGTTTACCTTAAGCATCAGACAGCCTCCTTTGATGAACGCGTTTCGGCTATCTTACGCTTCCAGAACGGTATGCCCAGGAATACCGCAACAACCAAAGCCGAGAACATTTTCAGGTCGTTTGCGTTAAGTCCCATTCTGAGAACCAGAGTTATTACTATATAGTAGATTATGCCGCCGCATACCGCCGCAAAGAGCTGCAGCGCAAAGTTCTTAAATATCTTACCGAATATAACCTCTCCGATAATTACTGCAGCAAGTCCGATTACAATTGCGCCTCTGCCCATATTTATATCACAGAAGCCCTGATACTGCGAAAGCATTGCGCCGGACAGTGCAACAAGACCGTTTGAAAGAATAAGACCGATAATTTTGTTTGTATCGGTATTTATACCGTTTGCTCTTGCCATATTCGGATTGCATCCCGTAGCTCTTAACGAATGCCCAAGCTCCGTTCCGAAAAACCAATAGAGCAGCGCGATAATTACTACAACAAATATGCCGCCTACAAGTATCGCCCGCGGGATATTGCGCAGCGAGAGAATAATATTATATTTCTCTACCGACAGCGGCAGGTTAGCTTTCTGCGACATGATATGAAGATTTACCGAATATAATATAAGCTGCGTCAATATACCTGCAAGAATTGCGGGTATACCGAATTTTGTATTAAATAAACCCGTTACAAGACCGGCAAGACAACCCGCGATAAATGCGGCAAGCATTGCAAGTCCTACGTTCATTCCCGATGTTACACACACAACAAGAGTTGCTCCTCCCGTTGCCATAGTACCGTCAACCGTGAGATCGGCAACATCCAGAATCCTGAATGTAATATACACTCCGATTGCCATTAAACCCCAGATTATACCCTGAGCAACAGCACCCGGCATTGCGCCAAGGAATCCCAGCATATGTTTTCTCCTTCCTTACTGAACCAAAAGCGGGAATCCGCAGCACGCCCCCATACATTATCGTGTAGGGGAGCGCGCCTATGCTCTCCCGCGATTGTTTATTAATTACTTATTAATATTAAAGCTTATTCTGCATCCAAGGGCTCATAGCCTTCAGGAATTGTGATTCCGAGAGCAGCAGCTCTGTCTGCTGAATATTTCTTTGTAAGGTCCTGTGCATACTTGATTTCCATTGTTGACGGATCAGCACCGTTTACGAGAATGTCATACGCCATTTCTCCTGCAATCTGACCGATGCTGTAGTATGAAATTGAAAGTGTTGCTATACCGCAGCCCTGGCATATGCCTTCTTCGCCTGCAATAATCGGCTTTCCTGCCGGATTTGCAATATTGGCTATAATCTCTGTATTAGCAGCTGCTGTGTTGTCTGTCGGGATGTAAAGAGCGTCGCTCTCATCACATGCTGTTGTTATTACAGCCGCAACGTCGTTTGAATCTGCGAACGGATACATCTTTGTTGTAAAGCCTCTGCCGGCAAGCTCCTCTGCTACGATATCTACCTGATATTTTGAGTTCGGCTCGCTTGAGCAGTAAATCAGACCGATATTTTTAGCATCCGGCAACAGCTCCTTAAACATTTCTGCCTGCTCGGCAAGAGGAGCAAGGTCCGATGTACCTGTGATGTTTCTTCCGGTGGTGCCTGACCAGTCTGTAATATCAAGAGCTGTTGCATAATCTGTGATTGATGTTCCAACAATAGGAATATCCGCAGTTGCCGAAGCCGCAGCCTGGAGTGATGCCGTAGCATTTGCGAAAATCAGATCATTGCCCGCTGACACAAATTGATTGACAATTGTTGAACAGGTTGCCGAATCGCCAGCGGCATTCTGCAAATCAAATTCGACGTTGCCTTCGCCGAGAAGCTCGGTAAGCTTGTCCTCAAAGCCCTTTGTGGCAGCGTCAAGCGCGTCATGCTGTACTAGCTGGCAAAGACCGATCTTATAAACCTTGTCGCCCTTATTTGCCGTTTCTGTTGTCGTTGATCCTCCGCAGCCTGCAAGAGCCGAAACTGCCATCGTACCTGCTGCTGCCATACTCAAAATCTTTTTAATGTTCATAATAAAAAACCTCTTTCTTTTCTTTAGATACAAGCAATATTTTTTCGTACATAATGCTCATACTGATTTATAATATTGTATCATACTTTGTTTATTGCGTCAAGACAATTTTTACTTTATTCGCAATTTTTTATAAAAAAATTTTACAATTTAAGAAAAAACTGAAAAAGTCAAGTAAAAAACACCGGCAAGCGGTGTTTTTTAACAGGTATAGGATAAAAGGGTGAAAAGTAATTTCTATATTATCAATTTAAAGTAACATCCGAAAATCTTTTCATCTTTTGTTATTATAACACAACTGAAGCAGAAAATCAATATATTTTTAAAAAATAAAAAAATTTATTTTGGACTAGTATACTTGATTATAATATACAGCATATTAAAGTGAGCCAATAGTTGCAAGGTAATAAGAATCAAGGAAAATAAAGAAAGGATCGTTCAAAGTGCTAAAAGATTACATGGAAAACAAGCCTTCTCAAAAATCAATTTTGGAGAAGGTTTGAGATGCATTTAATAGCTTAGCTGCACTTAGACAGTGATTCGAGATGAAGTTTGTTATGCCGGGTTAAATATTTTATCTGTGTATCGAGGTGAATATTGAAAGCGGCAATCATAGTGAAAAATGAAACACGTTTTTTCGTTTTATGATTCTTTTCAACGCCGTAATGATTCAATATTCGG
This sequence comes from Clostridiales bacterium, assembly GCA_029219585.1. GTDB lineage: Bacteria > Bacillota > Clostridia > UBA1381 > UBA1381 > Ornithomonoglobus. Next base: position 696 of record JAQXTR010000036.1, on the reverse strand, counting down.
AGATTCACACGTTCTGCGCAGGTACGCTGTTTGAATTTATCCTTCCATTGAGTTGTACCGCGCGGAATACGTGTAGGGCGAGTGCAACAAGAGTAATGTATACGGTAACAGAGTGGATAGAAAAGAAGCTTGGTTTAAAGGTAAATGCGAGTAAAACTCACATATGCAGACCGAGCAGGCTGAAATATCTGGGTTTCGGTTTCTGTAAAATGAAAACGAAGTGGGAAGCAATACCGCACAAAGACTCAATAGTGAAATTCAAGAGGAAACTAAAAGCATTATGTAAGAGGAATTGGAGTGTAGACCTCGATTACAGAATTACAAAGCTCAATCAAGTGATACGAGGATGGATAAATTATTTCATTATTGGAAGAATGAAGAAACATCTAACAAAGATAGATGCACATCTGAGAACAATGATAAGAGTGATAATTTGGAAACAGTGGAAAGTACCGAGTAAGCGGGAATGGGGGTTAAAGAAACTTGGTGTAAACAAGGATTTAGCCCGATTGACCGCATACTGTGGAAACAGGTATCAATGGGTAGTGACTAAAACATGTGTAGTCAGAGCTATATCAAAAGAAAAACTGACCAAGAAAGGCTTAGTCAGTTGTATAGACTATTACAATAGTCGGAGACATAATTTAGGTTTGAATTGAACCGCCGTATGCCGAACGGCATGTACGGTGGTGTGAG
>JAQXTR010000035.1 GCA_029219585.1 Clostridiales bacterium | reverse complement strand
ATGCTTCTGCTCTGCCTAAAATTCTGTTGAACATTGTACAGAACTGAGCCCTCAGCAGCTTATCCCCAAGCCCCAGATTATAATCATCATACCCGACTATAATCCTGGTGCCGTTAATCTCGGAGGCGTTAAGAATCAAGGCATAATCCTCATATGTTAAAGTTTCGTCCTCTGTAAAGCCTAAGCCAAGGCATACCAGCTTACAGGCTTCGCCTCGTGTTATGGCTTCTCTGGGATAAACATACGGCACTGATGTGTCAAAAGCTTTTTTATGTGTCATAAACTCAATTGCGCTCCTGTCCCATCTTCCGCCTATATCCTCAAATTTCGGTGCGGCAGTTTTGTCGTATACAAAGTCGCCCAGCGCGTTATTCTGCTTAACCGTACGGTGCAGCATTGCCGAAACCTCACCTCTGAGCACATAGTTTTCAGGTCCCATTGTAGCGTCGTTATAGCCGTAAATATACGCATAGCTGCTTTTGTATGTAGGAGTGTTATGCTCAGGAACAGTCTTTTTAGAAAATTTGGCATACAATGTTGTGCCTCCCGCAACTACATATGAGTATTCACGCGCCTTACTCACGGCAGAACCGTCCAACATTTCAAACCAACCGTCAAACTGATACCCTATCTTAGCCTTTGCCGATACAGTAATTATGTCGCCTTCTTCACCGGCAGTAAATTTATCGGTATCATCTCCGCTCACATTTTGTGTCCGCGTGGAATTAACTATATCAACAATTCCGCCTTGACCGCCTCCGTATGTGCGAGCAATAACCTCTTGCTTAAAGCTGTAATTCGCAACAAGTATAATACTGCTGTCCCCCGTTGCCTCAAGCGTAACAGATTTTAGTTTTCCCGCAGCGTCTGTCCACTCAATGGAAATTGTCGGATTATTGTGATCAGCTGCACTGTATGTAACGGTATGATTTGCCGGAATTGTTATACCTGCCGCCGTTCCCATATCCTTGTTTGTGTACAGGCTCCAGCCCGTAAATGTGTCACCCTCATTTTTCGGTGTTGGGGCTTCTGTTTCTGATTTACCGTTTGTATAATAATCATACTTCTTCTCGGTAACACCTTTTTTACCTTGATATGTACCTCCGTTCGGGTCATATGAAAGATACGCTGCCTTTGCAAACATAAACTTTATATGCTTAGCTCCGTCCACCGAAACTTCCGTTGTATACTTAGTATGGTCTTCGCTTGGAGTGAAACTATCATGGTCTATCAGATTACCGTTTACCACTGCTCCCACAAGTGCATATCCGACGTCCGGAATTGCAGTTAATGTAGCTGTGCTGTCATCTTTGAATTTATCCAAATCAGTATCAATGCCCGCATGTGGAACCGATAAGATGTTTCCGTGTTCATCTTGCAGTGTTGCTTTACCTCCCGCCAATGTCTGTATCGACACATTATGCATAAGACCGAAGCTGATATTGTCTATAATATTGCCGTATGTGTTACCTTTATTACTTTTGTATGCAGTAAATGCAAATGTTGTTTTCGTCTGGTCTTCGGGAACCTCATATATGTTATTATATCCCAGCTCATTAGTGTCGGCTGTCTCACTTGTGCCGTAGTCATGCCAGCTTTGGCTATCCGACTTTATAAACCAGATATGCCACTCTTCCGTCTGCACGGCTGTCTTTTTGACTGAAAACGGTTTAGCATTGTTGTCTTTGTCAAAACCTTTAAAACAACCGCTTGCAGCAAACTTAGGCGAATAAAGAACAATTTCCTCACTTGCTCCGTTTCCTGTCGGTATAAGACCTGTAAGTTCAGTATGAGTACTGATGTAATCGCCCATCTTCATAAACTGGTCACTGCCGTCCTTTGCCGTTTTAGCCGGATCAATATCCTGCTTCGGACCTATTACGAGCAGCATTGTATCATATGTATTTTCTCCAGTGTTTCTGCCGTGATGCGATATACCCCACTTAAAAAAGCTGCCGGGGATTGTTTTTACGTTTTGATATAATGAGCTTGCCTCATCCGCATTCAGCTCTGCAGCCTGTAAACCTTCTCTGGGCGTAAGAGTATAACCTGGAATATATGTACCTGTATTTTTCCTCAGCAGTTCGATTTTCCCCTCAAATGCCGTTGTATGCCAATACGGCACGGCTGCATCCGGCTGCTGTTCATATTCTTTTTTAATCTCCGGCAATTCAAATCCGCTGTTCTGCAGTGAGTTAGGCAATTCCTCTTCAGCAGCAGATGACGGCAACACATTAAACATATTAACCGTTGATATACATAAGCAACCAATCAAAGCTTTGGAAATTATTCTTTTTATTATATTCATCTCAATAGCCTCCTAATGTCCTTTCAATCACGTCAATTACTACTAAATTTGTATTATTTGATATTTCATCTGTACAGTTTAATATTATAACAAACTATTTGCTTTTCCGCAACAATTTTTTTATGTTTACATTCATTTTCTACAGTTTAGCTACAAAGGGATGCGGTTACTCAGATGTATATATCAGATATTAACAACAGTTTCCGGCTGCACAGTAATATTTTTTAATTTTTAAAAAAATTTTAAAAAACTCTTGACAAACCGGAAATAATGTGCTAAAATACTTTATGTTGTTCGGCGGTATAGCTCAGTTGGCTAGAGCATGCGGTTCATACCCGCAGTGTCACTAGTTCGAATCTAGTTACCGCTACCATATAAAAAGCTCCGATGAAGTCGGAGCTTTTTATATATCCGAAAATTGTCAGAAAAGAATTTTTTCCGCATTCTTATGCGTAATCAGCTCTGTTTCCTCCTCCGACACTCCCGATTCCTTAAGAAATGCCAGAGCTTGGCGCGGATCCTCCCAGGGAGAGTCCGAGCCGAAAAGTATTTTGTCAGCACCGCGGCGGTCTATTATCCGCCTGTACTGCTCAAGGCTCATATATCGGCTTACCACAGACGTATCAAAATACATATCAAAATCGCCGATGAACCTTTCCGCCTCGTCCCATTCCATAAAAGCGCCCATATGCGCGAGAATCACACGCGAGCTGTCCACACGTCCCAGCATCGGCCGCAGATGCTCCGCAGTTGCGCGGTAGGGCGGATAAATACCAAGATCCTTCCCTGCGTGTATTGTGATATACAGTCCCAATTCGGCGGCACGTCTTACAAGGGCAATAAATTTTTCATCATCGGCATAAACACCCTGATAATCCGGATGCAGCTTTATGCCCTTAAAGCCTCGCGATACAATATCACACAGAACTTCCTCAACATTATTCTGATACGGGTGCAGCGACGCAAATGAAATTATGCTTTTACCGTCAGTAATCTCCTCCGCATACGCGTTAATCGTCCCGTACTGAGTAACCTTTGTTGCAATAGGCATAATCACACTCACATCCACATTTTTTTCTGCCATCGCTTCCTTAAGCTCCGCCAGAGTTCCGCCGTAGCTCATCTCCTGATTTATGCCGTATACATCACACATATTTTTCCGGAGTACGGCAAAGGTTTTCTTCGCAAGCTTGTCCGGGAATACATGTACATGAAAATCTATTAACATATTCAATTCCTTCTTTCTGCTACAAGCTATTTTAACACAAAAATGAATAGCTTTCAAGGATTTACGGCAAGATAAAAAAAGAAATCAGCTTCACAGGTATATTACGGCAATATTCTAAAAATATTGTTTTAAACCTGCACATAATTCACACTAAGCCGGTATGAATTATGTTAAATACGACGAATTGACCTCAACATCAAAAAAACTATTGACAACAGGTGTAATTTGGAGTACAATAGTATAGAATACATTTGAACCACCATTCATATGTTCATATGTTTGCTTTTATAGCGGAAAGGACTGAATACAGATGAAAACGGTATATTTAGATAATAACGCAACAACAAGCATCGCGCCTGAGGTTGTAGACGCTATGATGCCGTATCTTACGGATATATGGGGCAATGCGTCGTCAATGTTCTACTCAACAGGTCAGAAAGCGGAAGCGGCTCTTGCCCGTCTGCGCGAAAATGTTGCACAGAGCATCGGCGCGGCGCATTCCAATGAAATATACTTTACGGCATCCGGCTGTGAAGCGGATAACTGGGCAATCAAGGGCATCGCATATGCGCATAAACGCAGAGGTAACCACATAATAACAACAAAAATTGAGCATCATGCCGTGCTGGGTGCCTGTGAGTTTCTGGAAAAGCAGGGCTTTGAGGTGACCTACCTTGACGTTGATAAGGACGGGCTCGTTACTCCGGAGCAGGTTGAGGCGGCAATCACGGATAAGACAATACTCATAACAATCATGACCGCAAATAACGAAATCGGTACAATCATGCCGATAAAGGAAATCGCAGAGGTTGCAAAAAAGCATAAGGTTATATTCCATACCGATGCCGTTCAGGCAATCGGACATATGCCGATTAACGTGCAGGATTTAGGCGTTGATATGCTCTCAATCTCCGCCCATAAGTTCCACGGTCCCAAGGGCGTGGGAATGCTCTATATAAGAAACGGAATAAGAATTGAAAATCTTATCCACGGAGGCGGTCAGGAACGCGGCAAGCGCGCGGCAACAGAAAACCTGGCAGGTATTGCGGGGCTTGCAAAGGGGCTTGAAACAGCGGTCGCAAATCTTGACAAAAATGTTGCGCATATGAAGAAAATGCGTGATAAGCTGATAAACGGACTTATGGAGCGCATTGACTACGTTAAGCTCAACGGTCCGTCTCCCGATGACGAGCGCCGTCTGTGCAATAACTGTAATATATCCTATGAGTTTGTTGAAGGTGAAAGCATTCTGATGCGCCTTAACATGAAGGGTATCTGCGCGTCAAGCGGCAGCGCCTGCGCTTCAGGCTCTCTCGATCCGTCGCACGTTCTCATGGCGATCGGCGTCCCCCATGAAATCGCTCACGGCTCAATCCGTTTCAGCGTAGGCGAGGACACAACGGACGAAGAAATAGATTACGTACTCGAAGCAATGCCGAAGATTATTGAAGGTCTGAGGGCGATGTCGCCGATGTACGAGGAGTTTGAAGAAGGAAAGCTTCAATCCTTCACAAAGAAAGCATAAGAAAACAATTAATAAGGAGGAAGATATATAATGTACAGCGAAAAGGTTATGGATCACTTTGAGAATCCCAGAAATGTGGGAAAGCTTGAGGACGCAAACGCTGTCGGCGAGGTCGGCAATGCGGTATGCGGCGATATAATGAAAATATATATGAAGATAGAGGACGGCATCATAAAGGACGTAAAGTTCAAGACGTTCGGCTGCGGCGCAGCTATCGCTACAAGCTCAATGGCAACGGAGCTTGTAAAGGGCAAGTCTATACAGGAGGCTCTTGAGCTTACAAACAAGGCCGTTATGGAGGCTCTTGACGGTCTTCCGCCGG
>JAQXTR010000034.1 GCA_029219585.1 Clostridiales bacterium | reverse complement strand
TGACTGCGCTTATAAGAGAAACATCAAGACATTGTTTTTCATGGATTTGTACTTAATACTCTGGAGCTGTCTGTTCATTATACCGGGTATTGTAAAATCCTATCAATACCGTATGATTCCGTATATTCTTGCGGATAATCCTGATATTGACAGGAAAGAAGCGTTTGCATTGAGCAAGGCTATGATGAAGGGTAATAAGTGGAGAGTGTTCGTGCTTGATTTAAGCTTTATCCTTTGGTATCTCCTTGGCTCAATTACATTTGGTATAGTAAGTGTTTTCTATGTAGAGCCATATAAGCAGCTTACAGACGCGGCACTTTATGAGGCGCTTAAGTAAAAATATAATCGGTCAATGGTGGCAGGGTGAAGTCCGTTGCGGACTTCACCCTCGTCCGTGTTTTGAGATTATTATATAAACAGAAACCTGCTAAATAAAGTCAATAGGCAAAATGAAAAAATTTAATAAAGTATGCCGCTATAAAAGTTGTTGCGACATGTAAACGCGGAATCATCACTATGTTGTAACCACAGGAGATGATGTAGTAATCGAAAGCAAATATACAATTTAATAAGCATTATAAAAGAGCCGAATTTGTCAAAAAAAGCAAGCTGACAAATTCGGCTATTTTACTTTTTGTGCGAAAAATGACTGTTTAAGACAGTTTGACCGAGAAAGCGTAGAAATATATGTTTTTATGACATATATGTGACTGATATTTTGTGCTATAAAACTCATAGTACAATCTATAAATTTCATAAATTTAACCGGGGTGAGTATTTTGAAAGCATTAAATATTGATGTTATTCACTACAACAGAAAAAAGGAGCAAATCGACATACTGTCCAACGAAAGCCGTGAGAAAATAAAAAAGGCAGTAATTGATATTATAAACAGCAAAATTCAAAAATAGGACTTTATTTTTGCGTTGTCATACATGATATGGTATTATTGTATATGATAATGAATGTGAAGTCCTCTATAAAAGGAGGATTATACATTATGAAAAATACAGCAGCTATTTATGTACGTCTATCAAAGGAAGATTTAGACAGCGGGGAGCGTGATAGTGAATCAATTCAAAATCAAAAATCAATGCTCTTTAATTATGCAGCAGATCGCGGGTGGCAGATTTATAATATTTACTGTGATGAAGATTACAGCGGAGCATATTCGGGTGCTGATAACAAGCGTCCTGAATTTAACAGAATGATAAATGACGCATCGCAAAAAAAGTTCGATATTATTCTATGCAAAAGTCAGTCACGTTTCAGCAGAAATATGGAGGTTGTTGAGCAGTATATACATGGTCGTTTTGCTGAATGGGGTATAAGATTTGTCAGTCTTATTGACAATGCTGATACCGAAATCAAAGGTAATAAAAAATCGCGTCAGATAAACAGTCTTATCAATGAATGGTATCTTGAGGATTTATCGGACAATATAAGAGCCGTTTTCAAGCACAAAATGGAGCAGGGTGAATTTCTTGCATCATTTCCGCCGTATGGATATTCAAAGGATAAGAATAATAAAAATCATCTTATCATAAATCCGAACACTGCTCCTGTCGTAAAACAGATTTTTGAATGGCACGGTGAAGGTTACGGGGCGGCAAAAATAAGCCGTATGCTTAATGACAAGGGAATTCCCAACCCACGAAAACAGCAGGAGCTTGACGGTTTAAGAAAAACCTATATGTATAGTCCGGAAGAAAGCGGGCGTTGGAGTACAACAACAATAGGTGATATCTTAAATAATCAGGTATATTGCGGTGACGTTGTTCAGCATACAGTAGAAAAGGTAAGCTATAAGTCAACGGTTTTAAAAAAGGTTGATTGTGAAGAAAGAATTATTATCAGGAATATGCACGAGCCTATCATAAGCCGTGAGGTGTTTGAGGAAACGCAACTGCGTTTATCCAAACACAGAAAAGCGACAGGAACAGGCAAAGTACATATTTTATCCGGTAAAGTGTTTTGTCACTACTGCGGTAAGCCAATGCAGAAAAATCATGGTGTATCATCAAAAGCAGGTCATGTAGGTTATCTGAGATGCCGGGATAAGTACTCTTATGCAGCTAAGGACAGATGTCCTACTCCGAATATAAGAATAGATTATATTTTGGAGGCGTTACAGATAAAGCTTATTGAAAAGTTTAAGGATATGGCAGTTGATAATCCGGATGATGAATTTATAGCAGAACTTTTAAACAAAAGCGATGATAAACATGTCTTGCTTGAAGCTGAATTATCAAATTTGAAAAAGGAACAAGAAAAAATTTCAAATAATCAGAGAAATCTTTATGCTGACCGTCTTAATGATATTATATCAGTCGAAGAATATCTGAATTATAATAAAGGATTTATTGAGAGAATAAATGAAATTGATAAACGTATTGCTGAAATCGAAAAACAGCTTAATAAAAAAGCCGATACACAAAATCACAAAAATGTAAAAAAAGCATTGGTGAATTTTCTTGAAACAAAGTGCATAGACAGAGAGATTATAGACTATCTCGTAGAGCGTATTGAGTTTGGTGAAATCAATGAAGAAACAGGAAATCCAATGCTTAAAATATTTTGGGCATGGGATTAAATGCAATATTTATGTGTACTTAGTTAGCTTTACGGATATTGAGGCTGTACCGTTTAACCGGGGATTTTATTCAATAGATCTCAGGTACTTCTTTAAAATTACTCTTAAGGTGTTTACCGGAGTAGGGAAGCCGACAGAGGTGGAAGGTCTTGCCACCTTCAGTAAGAAGGTAATACTGTTCGGCTCAGACGGAAACGCGAAGATTTTCTCGTCAAAGTATAAGCAGAATGCGTTTGATCCGCAGCAGTGGAGAAAAACGAATCTGCCGTATGCAGTGGTTGAGGTGGTTGAGCCGATAGTTCTGGGCGAAAAGCTGGTTGACGTGCGTCAAAATACCTGCTGCTGTGATGATGATCTGGATATTGCATCGGTGCCCGAATCGGTAAGCCGTGTGTTTGACGATCCGATTGTAATAGGCGGGGAAGCAAAGAGGGCTTTTGTATCAATCGGAATCTTCTCTATTATAAAGCTTGAAAGACGCGTTCAGCTGCTGATTCCGAGCTATGATTACTGTGTTCCGAAGAAGCAGTGCGTTGGTGCGACGGAGGATGATCCGTGTGATCTGTTTGACAGAATAGAGTTCCCTATGGATGAATTTTATCCTCCCGAAAAATGCACATTCCTTGAACCGGGACAGATGGATCCGTCCGTAACTCCGCCCGCGCCGCCGTGTCAGCCGTGCTGTCCGCCGTGTCCGCCGCCGTGCTGCCCGCCGCCGTGCTGCCCGCCCAAAGAGGAGCATGAGCATAATCACGGATCAGGCAACAGCAGAATTATAAGAAGAGGATAACGTAAAAATGCGGAGGGGCGCTTTTGCCCCGCCGCATAATCCGGATGTATAATGCTGATTTTTTTATTTTATTTCTACAAAGTGCATTTCTATAGGAGAATAATCGCCCATGGAGCGCGGCAGCAGAATACCGCCGTTCATCAGAGCTCTGCCTGTATAAACAGCTCCGTCCGTTTCAAGCCTGTAGGCTGTGTCCGCTTTCAGACCTCTCAGGCGTATGGGGTATCTGAGCATATTGGACTCTGTTTTATATATCATTCCGTGTACAAGAGCTTCTGATTTATCCTCCGCAACAAACTGCCATACTGCAAATTTATCCGTTAAGGGGCTGCTTAATCTGAAGTAATCTCCGTTATGTATCAGTTTGTTATACCGGCGGAAACGGATAATCTGATTTTTTACCGCAGATTTTTCCTCATCGGACAGGGTATTTAAATCAAGCTCATAGCCAAAGCTCCCTGCCATGGCGGTTACTGCGCGTGCTTCTATAGGGGTGACTCTGCCTGTCTGGTGATTGGGTACGGCAGAAACGTGCGAGCCGACGGCTGATATAGGGTAAATAAAGGAGGTGCCGTATTGTATTCTTGTCCTATCATATGCATCTGTATTGTCGCTGCACCATATCTGAGGACAGTAATAAAGCATGCCTGCATCAAAGCGTCCACCGCCGCCGCTGCAGCCCTCAAACAGTACATCGGGGAAATCCGAGGTGAGCCGCTCAAGCAGCTCATATAAGCCTAGAACGTATCTGTGAGGCATTTCTCCCATAGCTTCACGCTTCAGAACTGACGAATACCAATCGCATATACTGCGGTTCATATCCCATTTTACATATGAAATATCGGCGCTGTTTAATACATTGCTTATTGCGTTATAAAGATATTCACGCACATCCGCTCTTGTCATATCCAGAACAAGCTGACAGCGGCTCAGCGACGGCTTTCTGCCCGGAATGCGTATTGCCCATTCGGGGTGGTTCCTGAACAGATCACTGTCCTCCGAAACCATTTCCGGTTCAAACCATATTCCGAATTTCAGCCCCATTTTACGGATTTTATCCGTAAGCGGCTTCAGACCGCCCTTAAGCTTGCTTTCGTTTACAACCCAGTCTCCGAGACCGGAGGTATCGCTGTCGCGCTTTCCGAACCAACCGTCATCCATAACAAACATATCAACGCCCAGCTCCGCAGCCTTCTGCGCAATTTCGGCAAGCTTTATTTCGTCGAAATCAAAATATGTCGCCTCCCAGTTATTGATGAGGACAGGTCTTTCTGTTTTTTTATATCTGCCGCGGCATACATTGTTTCTTATAACTCTGTGGAAATTATGCGAGAGCTGCTCAAAGCCGCTGCCGCTGTAGGTGAGTATGGCCTCCGGTGTATAAAAATCCTCGCCTCTTTTCAGCTCCCAGCTGAACAAATCGGGGTTGATGCCCATAACAAGCCTTGTTTCGTTAAGCTGACCGTATTCTGTCTGCGTTTTGCAGCTGCCGCTGTACATAAGCGCTGCACCGAAGCATTCCCCGGTTGTTTCCGTACAGTCCCTGCTGCATAAAATAACCGACGGGTTATGCTGGTGGCTTGACGTGCCTCTCATGCCGGAGCTTTCCTGAATACCGTGCATCAGAGGCGCGCGCTCGGGGATTCTTTCCATTGTATGACGGCCGGTAAAATAAATTCTGTCCCATTCGCCGTAGGTGAAATCCAGACACATACTTAACGCTCTTTCAAGCTGCATATCCGTCTTTCCCTTGTTGGATATAACCGCGCTTCGGGTTATTATGTCATATCGGGCAATCACTCCGTATTTAAGCGTTACAAACAGATCGGATGCGATATCCTTGAGGTATATTTCAAGTGTTTCGGCCTCGTTTTCGTCCGCATACACTGCCGGAAGTCCGGGTATGGAATATTTCCCTTTTCGTATGTTATATCCGACAAATCTCAGGTCGGCAGCGGATGAGCCGTCGGACTGAACTACCGTCAGCGCCGGTATGCGAAAGTCACCGCAGCCGCTTGCGGGGTATTCAAGGGGCATGGTATCTATTGAATAGTGTCTTTCGTGCGCTGAGGTATATATATTTCCGGAAAAGCCTACGTCATGGAAGTCAAGCAGATATTCCATATCCGTTTCTACCCGATTTCCGTACCATATATGCTTTAAAATACCGTTTCCATCGGCTTTCATCCTGTATTCGGTGTTGTCTGTTAAAATACAGAAGCTTTTCGTCTGATCGTTGGCTGTTATAGACATAGTAACCTCCACCTTTCCTTTACTTAATATCAAATGTATAATTTTCTAAATCCGCATCAAGCGTTATACTGTCATCCTTATAGGTTCTTGTTATCTTAAGTCTGCTGCCGGATGTTTCCGTTTCAATAGTGCCGTCAAGGCTGAATGCCGGATGAGAATTGCGCAGAATCATAAGCTTTTTAAGCTCCTGTACAACCGGACGCTCCATCTCCTTGTCTATCTCATCAAGGGAGTAGTAGTGGCGGTTAATATCGCGGCCGTTTTTGGTTCTCTCCATCAGCTCCGTATCATTGCTGCCTGCCAGCATTCCCACATAGTATACCTGCGGTATACCGGGCGCAAAAAACTGTATTGCACGGGCGAGAAGATATGCGGCATCATTATTGCCCAGTGCTGAGTAATAGGTTGTGTTTACCTGGTAAATGTCAAGATTGTTATATGCCTCCGAGCTGTATATTTTCTTGACATTTGCTCCGCGTGAATACATCTGCTCCTTGACCTTTTCCGTTTCCTCGTCGGGCAGCAGATCCTTAACGTCAACGATACCTATTCCGTCATGCGTGTCAAGCGTGGTGAACTGCTTCATCGGGCATTTCTCAAACCATGCCTTAAGATATTCTCCGGTATGGTTATAGAGTGCATGGAGTGTCAGCACAGGCAGCGCAAAATCATAAATCCAGAAGCCCTTATCCGCAATCTTCATGGGAATTGTATAATGCTCGTGAATCTCGGGCAGTATTTCAGCACCCTCTGCTTTTACGGTGTCCTCTATGTCATACAGCAAATCCCATATATCGTCCTCTATGAAGAAGCAGCTTGTATCGGGCTTTTTGACGGCATAAGCAAATGCGTCAAGACGGATAACCGCCGCACCGTGCATACACATATCAATCAGAGTGTTCTTTATAAACCGCCTTGTTTTCTCCTTTGTAACATCAAGGTCTATCTGCTCCTCGCAGAAGGTACACCATACCTTATCCTTTGTTCCGTCCGCAAATTCCACATCGATATACGGCGCTCTGGGCTTGCGCTTATAAATCAGGTCAACCTGTTCCTTTGTCGGCTCTCCGCCTTCCCAGAAATCGCTGTAGCGGATAAAGAAATCCTTATATTCGGACTTGTCCTTATTTTTTATAAAATCCTTGAAGTAGTCCGAGCTTGCGGATATATGATTTACCATAAAATCAAACATAAGGTAAAAATCCTTTCCAAGCTCCTCAACGTCCTTGAAATCTCCGAATGCCTTATCAACCATATCATAGCGCATCGGGGCAAAGCCTCTGTCCGCCGATGACGGGAAGAACGGCAGGATATGCACACCGCCCACGGCGTCTTTGTAATGCTTGTTTAAAACTGCATGCAGATCTTTCAAATTGCTTCCCATGCTGTCGGCATAACTGATAAGCATAATTTCGTTTTTCAGTTTCATATAAAAATTCCTCCTTATACAGCCTGCATGAAGTACCGTATGATGCTTCATGCAGGTCTTTCAGAATAGATTAAGCTTTTATCCCTTAACAGCGCCGTTTGCAACACCGCTTAAGATCTGCTTCTGACAGATGATGTAGAATATCAGTATAGGCAGAAGAGCGAGCAGGTATGACGCAAAAGCGAGATTATAATTTGTACCGAACTGTGACTGGAAGTTGAGCTGTGCAAGCGGAAGCGTGTTGTTTCCGGAGCCTGACATGATAACGAGCGGAGTCATAACGTCGTTCCATGTTCCGAGAGCCGTAAGTATCGCAACCGTTGCGTGCATCGGCTTCATCATGGGGAATATGATTTTCCAGTATGCCGTCCATGTGGTAGAGCCGTCAATTTCGGCAGCCTCCTCCATTGCAAGAGGGATATTCTTTAAATAGCCCGCATAGAGCATAACATTAATGGGCATATAGAATACGAGGTAGAGTACGATTACTCCGAATCGGTTATCCATTCCCAGCTGAGCCGTCTGCTTTACGAGCGGCATCATAAGTATTGCAAAGGGGACGAACATTCCGCTTACAATGTAGTAATACAGCAGCCTATAGTTCTTTTTGCGCACCATGCTTCTGCCGATTGCATAGCCTGCCATAGAATGGATTATAAGAGTAAGTATAATCGTCACACCGGTAATAAGAATACTGTTTCCGAGCGAGTGCCAGAAATCCGTAACACGCATTGCTTCGGCAAAGTTGGAAAGACTCCACTGTGACGGCAGAGCCAGCGCACCCGCAACGCTGTTTGTCATTTCCGACGGCTGCTTGAAGGCGATAATAACCGTCATGTACAGCGGGAAAAATACTGTAACACAGCCTAAGCTCAGAAGAATAGTGACCATCCAATTGGTGCTTTTAACCGATTTCTTTTTCATAGCTGCTCCTCCTTTTTACCTGTCAGTTTCATCTGAATAATTGAAAATGCTACGATAACCACAAAGAACAGTACAGCGTTTGCGCTTTGGAAGCCGAACTGTCCGCCCTCCATACCGTTACGGTAGATAAGGTATGAAATGGACTCCGTGCTCTGAGCCGGACCGCCTTTTGTCAATGACATAATCTGGTCAAATACCATGAGCATATTCTTTGTACTTAATATAAGATTTATGGACACAAACGGCATAAGCATCGGCAGTGTCAGCTTTCTGAAGGTCTGCCATGTTCCGGCGCCGTCTATCATTCCCGCCTCGTAGATGTCGGCAGGAATAGTCTGAAGTCCGGAGATGTATATTATTGTGTTCATTGCAATCGCCTGCCATACGCCGACAATCAGCACTCCTATCCATGCAAAGCGCTCATCGGCGAGTATGCTGTTTTGGAGGAAGCCGATATTAAGAGCATTCCCTACAGCCGGCAGAATATATGTAAATATATAGCTGAATATATAACCTACAATCAGTGCGCCGAGAATGTTCGGGATAAAGTAAACTCCTCTTAAAAAGCTCTTTGCTCTGATTTTGCTGTTAAGTCCCATAGCAAGTATAAGGCTCAGCACGTTTACAAGGATTGTTCCGGCAATCGCATATTTGAATGTGAACAGATATGAATGACCTACGCGCACATCGCCGAAAAGGTCAATATAGTTTCTTATTCCGACCCAGTCATATGAGCCGTAGCCGCGGTAATTTGTAAAGCTGTACAGCGCGCCTCTGATAAGGGGAACGGTGTTGAACAGCACAAAAAGTATTACAGCGGGGAGCGCCATGAAAAGAAGCGTTTTGTCCTTATGTGTCATAGCCTTTTTTTTCATTTCAATCCCTCCTCATATTCCTTTACTCTCTTTATCAGGTCGCGGTTATAGCGTATCCAGTCCTTGTCGAATCTGCTCAGGAACGTATCCACTGAATTTTCTCCGTTATCAAGAAGGAAGGTCTGGATAATGGCATCAACGCTCATTTCGCTCGGATAATGGTGGTCATGGAAGTCACCTACGCGCCCCTCGTCTATGTAGCTCTTCACACCGTCAAGCACAGAGGGGAGAACAAAATCGCCCTCCTTGCACGGAACCGCCATCTGATTATCCAGATAAATCTGTACCGTTTCATCATCGAACAGGAAGCGCAGTACCTCATACGCTGCCTCCTTGTTTTCACAGGTGCTCATAACGGAGAACTGGAGGTCCACTCCGGAGTTAAGCACATTGTCCTTTGCGTCATCGTTTGCCGGGAATATAAACGTGTCAATATTTATATCCGGGTTAACCGATTTAATCTGGGGAACAGCGTAGCTGCCTATTGTATACATTGCCGACTCGCCTCTTGCAAAGGCTGTGCAGGCGTCG
>JAQXTR010000033.1 GCA_029219585.1 Clostridiales bacterium | reverse complement strand
CGATGCGTTAAATTTACTCTCGTTTGGCTCGTTCCATATCTCGTACGCCTTTATTTTGCCCTTAAAATGAGTAACAAGAGCCTTTACATAATTTAGATATGCCTCCTTGTATGCACCTGATATCGGCATATCCGTTTCGTTAGCGCTGTAAAGTCTGTTTCCGTAAACAATCTGCTCAAGCACCTTCATTCCCTCGTTGTTCGCTCTGTCAACATACTCATCATATTCCGCGGGGAAGGTGTATACTCCCTTCTCTGTTTCACAGCGCTCCCAGGACAGATAATCTCTCACCCAGCCAAAGCCGGCACATCCGGCATGATCCATGGTAACTTCCTCGCCCCAATACTGTACGTGCGAATTTATTCCTATCCTTGAATTTTTAGGTTCATGAGCTGCGGTTATATCCGCTACGGTTATCCCTTTTGTGTAATACGCCTTATCCGAACCATCAGCCGCTGCCCTTATGCCGAGCGTATAGCTGCCGGGGCTAAGCTCTCCCACATTAAATCGTTCAACAGCCGTCTCATTCGCTTTTACCGGATGCACTCTGCTGTTATGTGATACTAAAGAGCCTGATGCATCCGTTATCGTATACTCTATTATTAAATCATTATGAGCCTTTCCGTCGCCGTGTACGCTTGCCTCAAACCAGAAACCGTTTCTGTCAAAAAGAATTTTTGAGGCGTTCTCCTCTCCGTTATGCTTTACGTTTATGCTCATAAAATCCTCTATTTTAACATTGTCAAAATAGAATTTGCCTCCCCATGAGGTGAAGCTGACCGTTGAAAAATCACTTAAAGCTTCCGGCAAACCGGATTCGGTCACCGTCTGCCCCACCTGCACTCCGTTTGCGTCATAGAGAGAAGCGGTATACGTTTTTGCGTCAAGATCAAGTATGAGCTGCACATTGTACCATGCATCAACAGGTATATTATTTGCAAGAGGCGTTATGCTTGAGGTTGTGACGTTTGCCGTACCTCCCGCCGCGCAGTCAATATTAAGCACACCGTACGCGCCGAAATCATCTGTTGAGGACGGAACAAGCGTTACTCTGCTCCATAGCTTCTCCGTATTCGTAATATAGGTGTCAAAGCTCAGCATTACCGGACCTGTAGTAAGAGGCTCCGTTATTCTGTAAGGTGCAAAGCGCGGTGTTCCGTTGCTTGTCACATAGGCGGTAAGCCCGTGAGCGGTGTCAATTGTCTCAAAGCCGGTTGTTCCGTACTCGTATCCCTCAGGCGTCCAGTTAGGAAGTGACGTTTTGCTGCTTCCCTCTTTGTAGCTGTTCATATCGTCAAAAAACGTAAGGCTTCTCTTTATTTTTTTTACCGATACATTATCAATATACGTCTTTGCTGTGCTCCATGACGTAAAATTGATATTACTGAAGGTTCCCATAATCTCACTGTCGGATTGTCCCGTACTTCCTACTAAGCTTCCCTGCGTGTCATATACAGATATTCCGTAGGACCATTTATTGGCGGCTCCGAGATTGAAATCCGTTATTACGCTGTACCATTTTGCCGTTTCCACCGCAATACCTTCAATATAGGCACTTCCGTTTTCCGGCTTATGTATAGATATCAATTGATTTGCTCCGTAGTCCGACTGAGAGGCAGTACCTATATAGTCTACAAAGCTCTTTATTTCACTGCTTGTATTCTCAAGATAAATGTCAAAGCTTACTCTTACGGTACCGTCGGCAATATCCGACGATACCGTATTCTTTGACATTGCTATCACCGGTGAATTTGATCCGGCAGACGCTACATACATACATTTGTTCCCGCTTACCGTTTCTATTCCGCAGCCGCTGCAGTCACCGCTGATAAACCATTTCGGCGATAAATCATTGATACTTGCAGCGCTCCCGAAATCTTCGGTGAAAATAATCTGCTTTGCCTCCACCGTACCCGCGTCGGCAAGCACGGGGACGGACGGCACCAACAGCGAGACCGCCGCTGTCAGCGCACATATTTCCTTTAATAATTTTTTGTTCATACAACACCTCATTTCATGTTAACAAGCTGTTTTTCAGAATGATGACATATCCATAACGGGTTCAAGACTTTCCGCACTGTTCCATACGAATACCTTAATGCTTCTGTTCTCAACATCATTGATTGACACATCTTTCTTACCGATGATATCCACACTGTTTACAAACTGAACATCCGTCAGTACATCACCCGAATATACGCCGACAAGCACCGTGAACACATCACCGGTATATGCGGCATTCTTTTGGATTGATATTGTATTCACATCCGATTTTGTTATGATGCACGGATCATCTACGATGTTCATTTCCACATTATCGATTACGAACGGATCGCTCCATGTTGTGAAGTTAACGGCCGCAAAACTTGATACAGCTCTCGTTGTCACATCAACGGTGTTTGCATTGCCGCTGCAATAGTTGTTGCCCGAGGTATCCGTTACGGAAACAGTGTATTTGCTGCTGTCAAGATCAAGAATAACCCTTACTCTGTACCAGCCTGTCGGGCACTGGTTAATCCATTGATCACCTACATACAGATCCACATTTGTATCTCCGTCGCCGCCTCTCTGAGTAAAATTAATGATTGTGTTTCCGCCGGCATCCGTATATCCCTGAGGCAGAACATTAAAACGTCCACAGTTGTTTGTTGTTCCGGATGTGCCCGAGAGATATGTATCAAACTCGATATTGACGATACCGCTTACCACCGGCTCAGCCGCAACACAGGGGGTAAATTCACCGCCCGTAACACTCGCACTCTTTCCGTGCTCGGTATCTATCTCCGTGAAGCTACAGTTAGAATCCGTAATTTTCCAGTATTTGCTTGCTTCCTCCTTTGAGCTGTATTCCATGTCATCCGAAGCAAGAAGTCCTCTTGAAATTTTATTAATCCTTACATTGTCCACGTAATATGCGCCGGTCCGCCATGCCGTGAAGTTGATGTTCTGGAACGAACCCATATAAGGACTTCCTGTCCTGCTGTCTGAACCTACTGTGTTTCCGGCTTCATCATATATTGAAACCCTATAGCTCCAGTATCCGCTGCTTCCGAGATTTTCTTCGATTACAACCTTATACCATGTATCTGTGGATATGCTTACCGGTGTTATCGTATCATCGTTGTATTTGATTTCTATTCTTGTATCGTCGGTATTTTCGGATTTTACTATGCTTACCAGCCGATTCTGACCAAAGTCTGTATCATCAATGTTATCCGTTTCCTCCATTACCGGACAAACAAGCCCCCATACCGGGCTGTTTGTTTCGGGAACCTTTACATCAAAGCTGATTGTAACAGGTGTTTCCTCTATTTTTTCAGTAGTTTTCTCTGCCATTGCAAGAACAGGCGCACCCGTAGTATTTGCAATCTTAAGCACCTTGTTTGTTCCGTCTTCTGCTACAGCGCAGGCCTCAAGATCGTCCTTCATATACCAGTTTGGCATCAGCTCCGCCGATACCATTTCTGTCGCATAGCTCTCAAAATCGTCCGCAAACAGATTTGCCGATGTGTCATTTCTTGTTGCAGCTGCAAAACTCATAGTCTGGGCCATTCCGAGCAGGCTTACACTTAAAGCAGCCGCAAAACTTCTTTTTAACGCTTTGTTGTTCATAAAAATCTCCATTCTACCGCTCTGCGCCGGCACAAATAATAATGAGTGTGCCGACACACGGTTTTTTGATATGTTATTAATAAAATAATGTTTCTTCTAAACTCAGAACGATGTCTTAGCTCCGCTCACTATAATATCCCATGAAATGACTTTTTTTAAGCCTATTTCCGACATCTGCTCATAGAGAATATCTTTCGCCTTTTCTATCTTCTTTTTTCCGAGCGGCTTCATTGTTGTCAGTCCGTCCCATACATATAATGCAGCATAAGATGCATCTTCTGTTTTACACTCTATATTAATCTTATAACCGTCATATTCTCCTGCCGGAAGGTTAAAGGTTGCCGTTTTGATATATTCATCATTATTGTTATATACTACAGCTATCACGGAAGCATCACTGCCGCATTTCCCCGTAATTGCAGCTGTCACTCCTGATGCATCGGCTGATAATCCCGTTATATAATAATTGCCGTCAGTCTTATTCTCATCATTTATCTCAACAACAAACTGTGCATTTGATATCCACTTTCCTCTTATAAAATCACGACCGCGTACAATTATTTTGTCATCATAAACCTGTACATATAATCCCTGACTGCCTACTATCCTTGTGCCGTCATCCTTAATAAGATAAGCTACAGATGCCGAATCAAAATAATTCGCTCCTTCCGTATTTCTTATCAATGCCGGATGTGCCGATTCAAGCTCACGATGACCGTGACCGCTAAACATAATTGTGTTCGGATGCGCATCTACTATTGATCTTATTTCCGCGTCCTGCGCAACATCTCTCTGGATGGCTGCGGTTGTATATGCCATACTGCTGGATACGGTATTCTGCAGCGGCTGATGCAGAAGAACATATGCCCTTGTTCCCTCTGCCTCAGCTCTGTCAAGAATCTCTTCCAGCCAGTCTATCTGCGTCTGATACAGATACGCAATATCTCCGCCGTCCACCATTTTTTCGTTTCCGAGAAATATGAAATACTGTCCGTTGATTTTTTCATAATAGTATACTTTATCATTCGGAACACCCGTATACTGCATATATCTTGCAATAAGACTATCATAATCTGATTCTGTTCCGGGTCTTAGCTCGTGATTACCTATTGAGTAATATATCGGAATGGAATTGCCTATCGTCTGTTCAATCAGCCCGTTAAATGTATTCCAAAGCTCATCCGTATTGGCATCTACTATATCACCGTTTATCAATACCGCCGCAGAATCCGGATCGTTTGCTTTGATGTCGTTAAAAGCTGCAAGAATATGTTCATTATGCGGATTTGTTGAAAGGTTTGACGTATGCGTATCTGATATTACTTCAAATGAAAAGCTTTCATTCTCATCGGTAAGTCTTGCCTCAGTAGGAACAACCGCACTCTCTGTCTTGTTTATAGCTCCGCCGTTTGCGACTGCCGCAACAATTCTCGTTGCCTCAATCGGTATCATTATGTCATTACGGATCGTAAACTCCACGGGGTTTGTTCCGTCTGCCGCAACGCTGCCAAGCTTTGTATAATCTTCAAGAATTCCGTTTTCATCGCCCCAATAGAAAGCGAACGTTGATACATTCGCCATATCGTGAGACGGTGTAACAGTCACCGTTCCTCCGGCATATCCTTTGTATTCCGCTGTTCTTCTGTAATCGACGGTATAGCTTCCCACGATGTCGGGTGCCGCATAACTGACTCTTACATTATCCAGATAGTAGCTTCCGTCGCTCCACGAGGTAAAATTAATATTCTTCCAGCTTCCTATCGGGGTAAAGTCGGCTTGACTGTAGCTCAAGATCTCATTTCCGTTTGCATCGACTACCGAAGCGGTGTACGAGCCCGATGTCAGACCCGTCGTCAGCTTGATCCTCACCGTGTACCATGTATTTTTTGAAATCACCGCATACTTACTGTTATCCTGCGCACTTCTTACCATGGTCACATTGGAGTCGCTGTAAACCTCCACTACTCTGTATGCGCCGTAGTTCTGCTGCCCATCGGCAACAAGCGCAATAAACCCCTGTATTTGTTTCGTTGTATCCTCGAGACAGATATCATATGTTATATCTATATCGCCGAAAACCACGGGTGAATCTACCGTATCCTCCGGCATTGATACAACCGGGCATCCGTTCTTACAGTTTATCATTAAAACCTTGCCATGGTCTCCGCCGACATCGGTCAATGAGACGGATTCGGGGGATTCCTTAAGATACCAGTTTGCCGACACATCACCGATTGTTGTATATCCCGAAAAATCGTCACTAAAAAGTCCGGAAACCGTTTCTGCCGAAGCAGTAAGAGGAACTATTGATATACAGCTTAAACTCAGCATTATGGCTAATGCTTTTTTTATATTGTTCAATATCTTCATTTTGCCTTACCTCCATTAATCAAGGATAACATCCACCACCGGATTTTCATCATACAATCCGTCAATTATTATGCCGAATTCGATACTTGCGCCCGCATCCAGTGAAAATACATTGCCGGTCTTTGCTCCGCCTTCTTTTATAGTTGTGATCCTTCCGTTCTCATTATTTGAAGTAATATCCCATATGACTGTCACGAAAGAACCCGAAGCTTCTCCTACATTTGAAATTACTGTTTTTATTCCGGTAGCTTTGTTATCATCGGAAATATATTTGGCAGTAACAGTATTTTCACATCTGAATTCTGCTGCCGGTTTATCTCCCGTTGTAATTGATACATTATCAAAGTAAAACGGATCAGCCCATGATGTGAAATTAATCATAGCAAAATTCGTTACAGCCCGCGTTGTGTTATTTTGAGAATTTGAATTTGTACTGCAATAATCGTTACCGTTTGTATTCTTTACCGATACCGAATAGCTGCCCGCATCAAGATTCATTTCTATGCTTACATGGTACCAGCCTGAAGGAAGCTGATTGATCCAGTTGTCTCCGACATATAAATCCACATTACTGTCACCCGAACGCTGATCAAACCTAAGAATACAGTTACCTCCCGGATCTGATGTGCCGTCCTTGTTGATAACATTGAAGCGTCCGCAGTTATTTTGATTTCCGTTGGTATTTCCAAGAATATATGTATCAAAATCTATAGTAACAATACCGCTTTCCACAGGTTCAGCCGCAATGCACGGATAGAATTCCGTATTCCCAACCTTTGCGGTCATTCCGTGCTCGTTGTCAATTTTTTCAAATGAAGCGGCATTATTTCCGGTTCTCCAGTATTTACTTGCTTCTTCTCGTGAATTGTATTCCATGTCATCCGAAACAAGAAATCCTCTTGAAATTTTATCAATTTTGATATTGTCTACATAATATGCGCCGGTCCGCCACGCCGTGAAGTTGATGTTCTGGAAGGTGCCCATAAACTGGCTTCCCAGCTTGCTGCATGTATCAATAAGATTTCCCGACGCGTCATATACCGCTACGATATAGCTCCAGTTGCCGCTGCCGCCAAGATTTTCATCAATAACTATACTGTACCATGCGTCTGTGGCAATGTTTATGCTCTTTATCACCTCATCTGTACCATCCTTGACTGCTATGCTTACATTCTCCGTATCGGCAGCTTTCGTGATGTTTATCATATGATTTTGACCAAAATCGGTGTCAGCGATATTCTCTGTTTCCTCCATAACCGGACAAACAAGACCCCATACTTCATCGGAACCCGAAGGAACCTTTATATCAAAGCTGATTGTTACCGGTGTCTGCTGAACCTTTGCGGTTGTTCCCTGAGCCATTGC
>JAQXTR010000032.1 GCA_029219585.1 Clostridiales bacterium | reverse complement strand
TGTTTCCTCTCTGTAACGTCCGGCTACAGTATTCTTTACAAAATGTCCGTCTGCATCAAGTTCAGCATTAGCCTGTGCTACATAGTAATTATCTTCTTCGTCTGCCGTAAGGTATCTTACCTCGTCAGTTACACGTGGATTCTTAGGGTCAGACTTATCAACAAGACGATAAGGAGCCTCTACAAATCCGTATTCATTAATTCTTGCATATGTTGCGAGCGAGTTAATCAAACCGATGTTAGGACCTTCAGGTGTCTCAATAGGACACATTCTGCCGTAGTGAGTATAGTGAACATCTCGAACCTCGAAACCTGCACGGTCTCTTGAAAGACCACCCGGACCAAGTGCTGATAAACGTCTCTTGTGTGTAAGTTCGCCAAGAGGGTTGTTCTGATCCATGAACTGTGAAAGCTGGGATGAGCCGAAGAATTCATTTATTGTCGCAATAATAGGTCTTATATTTATAAGTGATGAAGGAGTGATGATTTCAAGCTCCTGTGTCGACATTCTCTCGCGTACCGTTCTTTCCATTCTTGAAAGACCGATTCTGAACTGGTTCTGCAGAAGCTCTCCAACACATCTTACACGGCGGTTGCCGAGGTGGTCGATATCATCACAGGTGCCGGTTCCCTTTGCGAGGTTAAGCGCATAGTTTATTGAAGCGAATATATCGTCAATCGTAATATGCTTCGGGCTAAGCTCTGAAATTCTAAGCTCTATCTGACGCTTTGCTTCCTTCTCATCGCCGCCGGCATTTTCGAGTATATCCTCAAGAACCTTGCGTCTTACCTTGTCAGCATGAATATCCAGATCGTCAATATCAAAGTCAACATATTCCTTAAGGTAGACCATATCGTTTGAAAATACTCTTACGGGCTGGTCCTCAATTATAAGCTCTACCAGATTTACTCCCGCGCGGTCAATCTCCTCTGCCTTCTCCTTTGAGATTACATCTCCGGCCTCTGCGAGAATTTCGCCCGTTCTCGGATCAATTACATCCTCAGCAAGCATATGTCCGGTTATGCGCGCCTTGATTTCAAGCTTCTTGTTATATTTATATCTTCCGACACGCGCTAAGTCATAACGCTTTGGGTCAAAAAGCATATTGGTGATGAGTGATTCTGCATTCTCTACGTTAAGCGGCTCACCCGGGCGGAGCTTCTTATATATTTCAAGAAGAGCTTCGTCTCTTGAGGTTGAAGGATCCTTTTCGAGAGTTGCGGAAATTTTCGGGTCTTCGCCGAACATTTCTATAATCTCGCCGTTTGACTGCAAACCCATCGCTCTTAAAAGAACAGTCATGGGGAGCTTTCTGGTTCTGTCAATACGAACAGAGAAAACATCGTTTGAATCCGTTTCATATTCGAGCCATGCGCCGCGGTAGGGGATAACAGTTGCGTTATAGAGCGGCTTACCGTTCTTATCGCGCTGCATCTCATAATATATACCCGGTGAACGTACAAGCTGGCTTACAATAACACGCTCGGCACCGTTTATTATAAATGTGCCCTGCTCTGTCATCAGAGGGAAATCACCCATAAAGATTTCCTGCTCCTTTATTTCACCTGTTTCGTTGTTAATAAGTCTTACACTTACCTTCAGCGGAGCCGCATACTTAACGTCGCGCTCCTTACATTCCTCAACGGAGTACTTCGGATTATAATCAATATGATAATCGTAGAACTCAAGCGAAAGCTTTTCGGCATGATCCTTTATCGGGGATATGTCATAAAAGACCTCCTTTAAGCCTTCCTCCAGAAACCATCTGTATGAATCCTTCTGGATTTCGATAAGATTAGGCATCTCCAAAGGCTCTTTGATTTTCGCGTAGCTGAGTCGAATGTTTTTACCGGCTTTAGTTGCGTGTAACATTTAGAAAATCACCTCATCAATTAGTATCTTTTATCCACTTGCCCTTTTGGCTGAAAACCGCTTAACAACGCGGTTTTTATAATATAGGAAGCCTTTTCCTATCCATTTCGGGCAAACCTCTGATTGTATTATCTTAACACAAATATGCGTTATTGTCAAGGTAAAAATTCAAATTTACATAAAATTTTATTAAAAATTTATTTTTTAAAATGCTGCGCTTTATACAATGGCTTTCTTGCTTGCTTTTTGATACCTGAATAGTAATTGAAAAAACGAATTTCCGGTAAAAAGTGTTTTATAAACTATTGAATATAAGAATTTTATGTGGTAAAATATATTCCGAATATAATATTACAGGAGTAAATAGAAATGGTACTGTTGACAGCGGAAAATATAAAGAAGGCATACGGAGAAAGAGTAATACTGAAGGGTGTATCATTATATATCAATAACACCGACAAAATAGGCATTGTCGGAGTAAACGGAGAGGGTAAATCCACACTTCTTAAAGTTCTCGCAGGCGAGCTGGACTGTGACGGCGGCGAAATAATTCCGGCGCGAAATTTGAGGCTTGCATATCTTCCGCAGTCTCCGGTATTTAAGGCGGGTTCAACCATAATTGAAGCAATGGAGTGCGATAAAAACGGTGCGGATGAATTTGAAGCAAAACGAATATTGACAAAGCTTGGAATAAATGATTTTGACAGAAAAACGGAGCTGATGTCGGGAGGACAGAGAAAACGCGTGGCTATCGCCCGTGCGCTCTCATGCGAATCCGACATACTTATACTTGACGAACCTACAAACCACCTCGACAGTGAAATGATAATATGGCTTGAAAATTTTCTTAAAGCATACAAGGGCGCAATCATAATGATTACGCATGACAGATATTTTCTTGACCGCGTTACAAACAGGATAGCGGAGGTTGACCGCGGGAATTTGTATCTTTATGAAACAAACTATTCGGGATTTATTGAAGAAAAAAATGCAAGGCTTGAAATCGCAAGGTCGGAGGAGAAAAAACGCCGGGCATTTCTGCGCAGAGAGGTTGAGTGGGTGCGCCGCGGGGTTCTGGCAAGGGGGACAAAGAGCAAGGCAAGACTTGATAATTATGAGCGGATAAAAAATCAGGAGGGACTGCAAGAACGTCAGAAGCTTGAACTGGCATCAATGAATTCACGTCTGGGAAAAAAGATAATTGAAATTGACGGTATCTCAAAGAGCTATGACGGAAACACATTGATCCGTGATTTTTCATATAATATGCTCAGAGATGACAGAATCGGAGTAGTCGGTTCAAACGGAACGGGGAAATCAACACTTCTCAAAATGATCGCAGGAATACTCGAACCGGATGAGGGAAGTATCAGCCGAGGCGAAACGGTAAGGATAGGTTATTTTTCACAGGAGAGCGAAGCAATGGACTTATCCATGCGCGTTATCGACTATGTGAAGGAGGCAGGCGAGTATATTGAAACCCCGGAGGGCACAATATCGGCGGCAAAGCTTTTGGAACGCTTTTTGTTTGACGGTGAGGCGCAGTGGAGCACGATAGGACGTTTATCAGGCGGTGAGCGCAGACGGCTGGAGCTTATGCGTGTGCTTATGACGGCGCCGAACATTCTTCTGCTTGACGAGCCTACAAATGACCTCGATATAGAAACACTGTGTATTCTGGAGGAATATATAGAAAGTTTTGCCGGAGCGGTAATCGCGGTGTCACATGACAGATACTTCCTTGATAAAATATCGTCTCAGATATTTGAGCTTACGCCGCACGGCGAAATAAAGAGGTATCCGGGAAATTACAGTGATTATGAAGAGAAACGCACTGAGTATATCAGCGAATCGGCAAAGACAAAGGAAAAAACCGCAAGAACCGTAAGGGAAAACAAGCCCAGATTCACATTTAAAGAGCAGTATGAATATGAAACCATAGATGACGATATTGCGGAGCTTGAAGCAAAGATATCCGTTATAGATGAAGAAATGGCTGAATATGCGACTGATTTTACAAAACTTAGTGAGCTTGCGGAAGAAAAGACGGAGCTTGAGCTGCGGCTTGAAGAAAAAACAGAACGATGGATCTATCTCAACGAGAAGGCCGAGGAGATAGAGACATATAAAAACAACAGATAAAAGGAGCGTTTCAACCGATGAATATATTTTTAATTTTCGCATTTTTATTTTTTGCGGGCAGCACATGCGGATGGGGTCTTGAAGTTGTTTTCAGACGGTTCTTTTCAAAAAATAATCCATCAAAAAAGTGGGTAAATCCCGGCTTTCTTAACGGTACTTATCTTCCGATTTACGGGTTTGGTCTGTGCGCACTGTACGCAATGACGATGCTTGAGAAATTTATATATGTTGACAATGCTGTTGTTCAGAGGCTTATATTGTTTATCATGATGGCGGCGGCGATGACAGCTATTGAATATATAGCCGGAATAATATTTATAAAGGGAATGAGAATCAAGCTGTGGGATTATTCTGAGGAATGGGGAAATGTGCAGGGAATAATATGCCCGAAGTTCTCGTTTTTCTGGGCGGTGCTGAGCGCGATGTATTATTTTCTTATCCATCCCCAGGTTCTTGACGGAATACGCTGGCTTTCGGAAAACCTCGCATTTTCATTCTTTATCGGTCTGTTTTTCGGCGTGTTCATAATAGATGTAAGCTATTCGCTTAATCTGATCGTAAAAATATGCCGGTTTGCGGAGGAAAACAAAATTATAGTTAAATATGAGCATCTTAAAGACGAAATAAATTCCCGCGCAATGGAAGGACAGAAAAATGTTCTGAACTTCCTGCTTCAGTTCCGTTCCGAGCTGACGCTGAAGGAATCTCTGGAGGCGCACCTGAAGCATTTGAAGAGAAAATAAGCTACAGAACCATTATAAGCGTGCCGGCGGTTATAAGCACCATGCCGATAACGGATTTTGCGGTGAAAGCCTCATGCAGAAATACGAATGCCAGAATCAGCGTAATAACCACGCTGAGCTTATCAACGGGAACGACCTTGGACGCATCCCCGATTTGCAGCGCCTTGTAGTAGCAAAGCCACGATGCGCCTGTGGCAAGTCCGGAAAGGATGAGAAAAATCCAGCTTTTGCGTCCAATGGAAGAAATTCCTCCGCCTGTTCCCGTTATAAGCACCATGCCCCATGCCATAGCGACAACCACAACCGTGCGGATTGCCGTAGCAAGGCCGGAATTTACTCCGTCAATTCCTATTTTTGCAAGTATGGAGGTCAGCGCCGCGAACACTGCCGATAAAAGCGCGAATACAAACCACATAAAAATCGTCTCTTTTCTTTCTTTGGTATATATTTGAGTATAGCATTGTGCTGCACTTGTGTCAAGAGAGATTTTTGATTTTCTTCTTTTATTACTATATTTTTACAGTATATGGTTATATTATCGCTGCCATTTAAACAGCAGCACGCCGCCCAGCATGAGAGCGATACCTGCATACTTTGTCCAGTCAAAGGCTATTTTTTCACTGTCCATCCAGCCAAATGCGTCTATGAGCGCCGCTGTTATAAGCTGGGCTATAAGTATTGTTGAGATTGCAACCGTAGGGCTTAATCTGCTCATTGAATTCATTACGGTAAGTGTAATTACAAGTCCGAGAACGCCGCCAAAAAGATACAGCTTATTTACCTCGCCGATTGCTCTTAAATTTCCGCTTCCCATAATCCACATCACAATTAATGATAAAATGAACGCCGTTCCCTGAACATACATATTTGATTCGTACATTCCTATCTTTTCTCCAAGCCTTGTATTCATCACACCCTGTACGCTCATTGCCGCGCCCGATATAATTGCAAAAATAAATCCCATTTATATTCACCTCTGCTTTAGCTTTCCGTATCAATCAAGATTTTATTCATTAAATATTGTACTTGGGCATATATTCTATTGAGGTGGTGCAATGAAGTACGATTACGAATACATATCGGGAAAAATGACCGAATTTAAAAGCACATTCTTAATAGGGAAAACCATAATGAACCGATTACTGTACTGCATATCAATAGGAAAGGGGGAACGGTGCGCCGTGTTCGCCGCGGCATTTCATGGGCTTGAATATCTTACCGCTCCCGCCCTCATAAGCTTTGCCGAATACTTTTCGGATATGACTCAATATCATGACAAAATAAAGGTTTACATAATACCTATGATGAATCCTGACGGTGTCGATATTGCCGTCAACGGAATAAACCCCAAAAGCGCGGTTCACCGCCGTCTGGTGAAGGATCTGGGAATTATGGAATTTTCAAAAATATGGCAGGCGAATGCGATGGGTGTTGATATAAACCATAATTTTAACGCTTCATGGAAAAGTATCCTAAATTCGCCCTCTCCTTCAAAATACGGCGGTATATATCCCGAATCGGAGCTTGAAACACGGGCGCTTACAAAGCTGCTTAATAAGATTCAACCGGAGCTGTTTATTGCATTTCATAGTCAGGGAAAGGAGATTTATTATGATTTTAACTGTATGGAAAATAAAAGGGCAGAAGCTACAGCCGAAGCCATTGCAGATAAATGCGGATATTCCGTCGCTGTCCCCACAGGAACAGCAGCCTTCGGAGGAGCAAAGGACTGGTACATTAAAGAATATCATAAACAGGCTTTTACGGTAGAGCTTGGAAAGGGAACAAATCCCCTGCCTGTTTCTCAGCTTGACGAAATGAAAGAGGACACGGTTAAAATATGTATGACCGCCATTGATGAAGTATTAAAAAAAGGGATTGGCTGATTATGCCAGTCCCTTTCCTGCGAATAAAATCATATATCCGGTTATCGCTTCTCCTAAAGCAAGAATAAAAACACTTATTCCGCCCGTGATGCCGCTCTCCTTTATGCAGTATATGCCGAACGCTATCGTTCTTATAAGAATAATTAATATCAGTATTCCGTAAATTACATTTAATATCATTTATTTCATCACCTATAATATGTCATGCCCGTTCTTTTTAAATCCATATCAGTGTGAACCTTAAAGCTCCAATCGGAGGGATTAAAGTCTTCACAGTATTTTTCATATCCGGCATTCGTTATAAATTTATTCTTTATCCTTCTTTTAATTCCGAGTGAATCCGCATTTGAGGTTTTATACAATTCATTTATAAGCTTTTCCGCGGCGCTGCTTATCATGGCCGATGACGTTCTGTCCGTTTCGGTTATGCTGCTGTCCTTTCTGTGATCAGTTGATGCGGATAAAAGCTCGCCGTAAAGCCTGATATATATATCGGCCGTTTTATTTTCCGTATCTATTTTATATTCCGGCGCTGTTGTTTGCTCTAATCTTATCGTTATTGGTCGTTCCGGATTGCTTTCGGAATAAAAGGTTATATTATTATCCTTAAATTTATCAGTCAATATATTATACAGCTCCGCTTCCGTGCTGCCAAGCTTGGTTATATATTTATCTCCCTTAAATACAGCCATCCCCAGAGATTGACTTTTATTTTTTATCTTCTTACCAGCCTGTCCGGCTATATAGCTTTCCGTTTTATTTTCATAGCCGTCCTCATTTATTTTTGCATCCTGTATGCTTTTATTTTCGATGCTTTTTTCCTCATTGCCACTTTTTCCTCCGCCGCTTTCTCCTTCGGACGAGTCGCCGTTTTCTGTCTGAGCCACACCTGCCAGAGGCAGAACACAGTCAATATCACCTGACTCACAGGAGGTGTACAAATCAAAAGCAGTATTCTGCGGCACGGAAGAGCCGCTTCTGTTTTCATATATCAGCTGATAATACTTGATGGGATTAAGCTCTATGGCGGGCTTTACCTCCTCAATATATTTTTCTGAGTTCTCTGCAACCGCAATATATACATCCGGTCTTATATCATTGTTTCTTGAAACAATATCATTAATTTCGTCAAGACCTGCCTTTGCAATTTCCTCCGAAACAACAATAATCTTTGCATGGGATAATGACATTGTTTTCGAAACAATCGTATTTGCGTTTTTTACCGCAGAATACATGGAGGGAGCTTCAACCGTTATATTTTCAACTATCTGTCCGCCCGAACCGCCTTCCTCAGATGCTCCTCCGCTGATTTTAGTCGGATTTGCAAACTGTATTGTATAAATATAGCCTTCTTCCGATTCGTCTATTCCCACAGCCGTAACATACGCTATATTGTCCGGCTCCTCTCCGACACAGGAGGTCAGAGTTAGCATTAAAGAAATTGCGGAGATTATTAAAATAATTTTTCTCATTCTCAGTCACCCGTATTCATTTCACAAAAATGTTTCACGTGAAACATTTTATTTGTTTTTAATTCTTTTTATCCGCGCTGTTACGGCTATAATAATCGGTATAGCTAAGGCGGGAATATATATCCACTTGTTTATAATATACTCCCATATAATCATATTGTTCAGGCTGTTCGGCAGCAGAATGGCGCCTGTCAGTACAGTGATAATGGGAATAATAAGAGGCTTGCTGAATTTCAGTCCGAAGCTCTCCTTCCATACCTCCGATAAAACCTCAAGGTACAGTGAGCCGTACAAAAGAATCGAAACCGACCATATGAACTGGAACACGGCTTCAAATCTTGAAAAGAAATCACTGAGATTAATCAATCTCTCAAGCTGATAAACGGGCGCGAGAAAATTTGCTGATACCGGATATACATATGACATACTATATGCCACAACGATAAGAAAGACAAACGCTCCGCCTATCCAGACCGACTTATTTCCCGCAGACCTGTAATACTCAACATTTTTCATATGCGGTATGAGAATATTAAGCATAAGCAAATCCGAGAAGATTGACAGGCTTGATATTCCCTTTATAAAAATATTATACGGTCCGTTTCCCAATATAGGAAAAATATTTTCTATCTTAAAAGAGGGAATAAGAAGCACAATAAATATCGTAAATACAATTCCGGCAAGTGGTATAAATATCGTATGCGCCCGACCTATTGCCTCAATTCCGCAGTATGCCCCGATTACCAGAGCCGCTACGAACGAAAGAACTATTACCTCCAGATATGTGTTCTGCAGCAGGACAAGTCTTATCATCTCCGGAAATATCCTCAGTATACTGAAAAAATTCAAGCCCAGAACGATGAAAACAACAATGCCCGTTATTATTTTTAAAAATTTTCCGCCCGTCATTTCCGCAAGCTCGATTACATTATAATCATACTTATAAACAAGCCTGTTGACAAAAAATATAAGCACTGCAGCAAGTGTGCAGTAAATCACATTTATCCATGCCGCATTGCCGCAGAGGACAAACAGGGCTCTCGGATAAGTTATGAGCATCTTTACGGTTATAGCATTTATGGTTATGGCTACCAATTGTTTTTTTGAAAGCATATCAATCATCCCTATTCTTTAATGACCATCTCTGGCTGATTCTCGGCTCGGAGCTGCTGTTTTTGGTTTTTAAAAATCCCGGTCTTTTTTCTTTGCTTATAATTTTATTGTTTATAACAGCGGATGTCATAGATTTATTTTTAAATTTCAGCGACGGAGAAAGGAACGGCACTCCGAAGGTTGTTATTTTCCCAAGATACAAGCCGTATAACACAATTCCAATTGCAATTCCGAAAAAACCTAACGCTGATGCGAGGAATATAAATACAAGCCGCAGCACACGGTATGTCCAGCCGAGATTATAATCCGCAGTGGCAAAGGAGCCGATTCCCGTTATAGCTATCACTATAATCATTATCGGACTGACTATTTTGGCACTGACTGCCGCCTGTCCGAGAATAAGACCTCCCACTATGCCCAATGTAGAGCCTATCGGCGACGGCATTCTGATTCCTGCCTCTCTTATAAGCTCAAAGGACAAGTCCATTAACAGCAGCTCAACAAGACTGGGAAAGGGAACATTTTCTCTTGACGCACTTATTGAATATAAAAGATAGGTAGGGATTATTTCCTGGTGATACAGAGTTATCGCCAGGTACAGCGCAGGCAGAAGCAATGACAGAAACATTCCCAACATCCTTATAAGCCTTGACATATTTGCAAACGGTACATTGAGATACTCATCCGATGCCGTGTGAGTCAGTTCAAATGCGTTTGAAGGCATTATCAGGGCACGGGGGGAGCCGTTAAGGATAAGAACGCATCTTCCCTCTGTAAGCGCTCTTGCAGCCCTGTCCGGTCTTTCGGTAGCAAGCGTTTGAGGAGTTATAAGCATTGTTTTGTCCTCAACAAACATCTGCACCTGTTCTATGCTCATTATATAATCAATCGAAATTCCGTTAATTCTTCTCTCTGCTTCATCGACAAGCTTTTTATT
Organism: Clostridiales bacterium; assembly: GCA_029219585.1. Taxonomy (GTDB): domain Bacteria; phylum Bacillota; class Clostridia; order UBA1381; family UBA1381; genus Ornithomonoglobus. Next base: position 6,725 of record JAQXTR010000032.1, on the reverse strand, counting down.
TGCAATATCTTCAATATATAAAAGAACACCTCTTGTTTTTGATACATTTCCGACCGTAACTCCGAGCGCTATCAGCTTTTCGGTTTTGAGAATCTTCCTTATTAAAGACGTATTTGTTCTTATCATTTCGGCAAACGCTTCCTGCGGACCGTATATGCTCTGTTCATTTTCCGGCTTGCCTATATCGCGGTGCTCCCAGCCCTTCACATCAAAAACAAATGCCGTATTAAGCTTATCAACAAACAGAGCGCAGCAGCCGAAGTTAATCTCATCAGCGATTTCATCAAAATCCTGCATGGTCTGCGCCTGAGAATGTGTTGTGAATTTTTCATATAATGCGTCATTGAATTTTCCGTCTGATATATACGGAAGCTCAAGAACTGACTTTATAATATTGTTATTTATATAATCACTGTCCGCCATACCGTCATAAAAAATAACAAAAGCGCTGATATTGTTTCTCAGATTAAGCTCTCTTATTATAACATCATTATTTAAAGGGACATTAAAGCGCTTTTTTATATACGCTCTGTTCACTTCTATGTTATCCGATACATAATTGTTTTCATGCTTTTTATTTTTTCTTATATCAAAATCAGGCTGTTCCGGCTCTGAAAGCACAAATCTTTCCGGTTCATCCTTCGGAGTATATCTGAATAATTCCTTTAGTATATTCAACCTATCCGACCTCCCGCTTATTTATTCAGAATTATTATGTATTATAAATTAAAATTTATTCATATACGCCCTGTCTTACTCATAAAATTGTAATATCAGAAAAAAATTTTAAAATGTTTCACGTGAAACATTTACATTTAGAAAATTTGTGGTATAATATAATAGTATATAAGAAAATTGAAGGGAGTACATAATTAATAATGGGGAAAGTGATAGCAATCACAAATCAGAAGGGCGGAGTCGGAAAGACTACAACCTCTGTTAATCTTGCATCGTGTCTTGCATATGAGGGCAAGAAAACCCTTATTGTTGACTGTGATCCGCAATGTAATACCACAAGCGGATTAGGATACGAAAAGGAGGACTGCGGACTTACTATATATGACTGTCTTATTGACCCGTCAAAAACCAAGGACGCTGTTATAAAAACAAAATATTACGATCTTTATCTTCTCCCGTCATCATCCGATTTATCCGCGGCTGAAATTGAGCTTGCGTTTGAGGACAAGCGTGAATTGTTTTTAAAAAAGGCGCTCAGGCAGATACGCGATGATTATGACTTTATAATTATTGACGCCCCTCCGGCGCTGGGAATGATAACAATAAATATTATGACAGCGTGCGACAGCGTTCTTATACCGATTCAATGTGAATATTACGCTCTTGAGGGATTGTCTCAGCTTATAAGCACGATTAAGAAGATAAAGAAAACGTATAATAAGAATATCGAAATAGAAGGTGTTCTCGGTACAATGTACGACGGACGCACAAACCTTTCAATTCAGGTCATGGATGAGGTTAAAAAATTCTTTCCGGAGCTTGTATATAAGTCTGTTATACCGAGAAATGTAAAGCTCTCAGAGGCGCCCAGCTTCGGTGAGCCTATAATAAAATATGACAGGACCTCAAAGGGAGCGGACGCTTATATGGGGCTTGCCAAAGAGATAATCAAGAAAAATCAGTGAGGTGAATTATGGCTAAAACTAAGGGGCGTCTCGGCAGGGGACTCGACTCATTATTTGCGGACAGCACGCCGATCGAAAATGAACTTACCAAAGAAGACGATAAGGTGGAAACTCTCCGTATAACTCAGATAGAGCCGAATAAAAAACAGCCGAGAAAGCATTTTGATAAGGAAAAAATAGAAGCTCTTACAGAGTCAATCAGGGAGCATGGTGTTATACAGCCCATAATCGTAGTCCGCAGCGGAGATATGTACAGTATAGTGGCGGGCGAAAGACGGTGGAGGGCTGCAAAAAAAGCCGGATTAAAGGAAATTCCCGTTGTTATAAGAAATTACACGGATATTGAAATTGCTCAGATTTCTCTTATAGAAAATCTGCAGCGTGAAAATCTGAATCCGATTGAGGAGGCTCTCGGATACCGCGCCTTAATTGATGAATACAATATGACGCAGGACGAGGTAAGCAGGACAATAGGAAAATCCAGAAGCGCCGTTGCCAACTCCATCAGACTTCTTTCTCTTGATGAAAATGTAAGACAAAAGCTTATATCAGGTGAGATTTCAAGCGGACACGCGCGCGCACTTTTGTCTATAGAGGACTCTGAAATAAGAGCGGCAGTTCTTGAAAGCATAATCTCAAAGGGACTTAATGTCCGTCAGACGGAGGCTCTTGCAAAGCAGCTGCAGAAGGAAAAACCGGCAAAAAAACAGCCGATGATAGACGAACAGGTTGCGGAGGCATTAAATACGATTGAATCAAATCTATCTTCAAGATTGGGAACAAAAGTAAAGCTTCTCCACGGCGAAAAAAAGGGAAAAATAGAAATTGAATATTTCGGCAACGATGACCTTGAAAGAATTCTTTCTTTAATCGGTCAGGACTGAATTAATCAAAAAAACAGAAAGGAATATACATAATGAATGAACAGCTCTCAGCAATTATAATGATAGTGCTTGTTGTATTTGTTATTGCGTCAATTATAATAGGTATTGTAAATGCGCTCAGAATCAACAGCCTCCTTGAATATTCGGAGGACGGAGATCTTGTTGAAAATCTCAATAAGTATTATGAAAATGTCCGCGACCTTCAGAAAAAGTTAAAAATAAGCTCTGAAGGAAGTATGTCGGAGAGGATTTCAGCGTGCGAGTCAAAGGTAAATATGACTCTTTCGAAAACAGGTATTGTGAACTTCAACGCTTATGATGATGTCCACGGAAATCAGAGCTTCGCTCTTGCCGTACTCAATCAATATAATGACGGCTTTGTTATAACCTCGCTTTACGGCAACAGCTCATCGAATACCTATGTGCGTTCCGTAAGAGAAGGAAAGAGCACAACAAAGCTCCTGAACGAGGAAATCGAAGCTATAAGAAAAGCAATGTCGGGAAATATTGAATAACAGAGGCAAAACAAATGAGTAATAACAACAAACAAAATCCAAACCAAAGCAAATCAATGTTTTTGTATACGGCTCTTATATTTGCCGTAGCATTGATACTGATTATTTTAGCGTTTTTCGGGCAGACCAATCTTTCGGCACTCAGAAAATCAACGGCTCAGCTGCCCGAGATTACAGAACAGGCAGCTCCTGCCGCAGAGGAAAAGACGGCATCTGCCGATGATGAGGCAATCGCTAAAATGACAAACACAATTTCAGCTCTTGATTCGGAGAATAATCAGCTGAAAAAGGAAGTAACAACGTATGATAATCTGTTAGAGGCTAACAGTTATATATCAAGAGGCGACAAAGACAATGCAGATGCAATTCTCAGCTCTGTAGACGAAAGTACTCTTACAGAAAATCAGAAAATATTATATGACCAGATTAAAAAACAAATAAACGAATGAAAGGACTTTTAAAATGTTAGACATTAAAATTCTAAGAAATGAACCGGATAAAATCAAAGAGGCTTTAAAAAAGAGAAACAACGACCTTGACATAACCCCGGCTATTGAGCTTGATAAAAAGCGCCGCGAGCTGCTTACGGATGTTGAAAACAAAAAGGCAAAGCAGAATGCAATAACAAAGCAGATCCCGGCAATGAAGAAGGCCGGAGAGGATACCGCTCCGATATTCAAGGAGATGAAAGAGCTTTCAAACGAAATCAAGGCGGATGATGAAAAGGTAAGAGAAATTGATGAAGAGCTCAGAAACTTCATGCTTCGAATCCCCAACATTCCAAATGAGAGCTGCCCGATAGGCAAGGACGATACTGAAAATCTTGAGCTCAGAAAAAACGGAATTCCGCGCGAGTTTACATTTGAGCCTAAGGCGCACTGGGATATAGGTACAAATCTTGACATTCTTGACTTTGAAAGAGGAACAAAGATTGCCGGAACCCGTTTTACTGTATATAAGGGGCTGGGCGCAAGACTTGAAAGATCCGTTATCCAGTATTTCTTAAATACTCATACATCAAGAGGATATACAGAGATATTCCCGCCTTATATGGTAAACCGCGCATCAATGACAGGCACAGGTCAGCTTCCGAAGTTTGAGGAGGACGCTTTTAAGGTAACAAATAACGGCTTCTTCCTTATCCCTACAGCTGAGGTGCCGGTTACAAACCTTCACCGTGATGAAATTCTGGACGGCTCAAAGCTTCCTATAAGATACTGCGCTTATTCGGCATGTTTCCGCGCAGAAGCAGGCAGCGCCGGCCGCGATACAAGAGGCATAATAAGACAGCACCAGTTCAATAAGGTAGAAATGGTTCATTTCTCAAAGCCCGATGACAGCTACAATGATCTCGAAAGACTTACAAACGATGCGGAGGTGCTTCTGCAGGGACTCGGACTCCCGTACAGAGTAGTATGTCTTTCGACCGGTGACCTTGGATTTTCATCGGCAAAAACATATGACCTTGAGGTATGGATGCCGTCCTACAACAGATATGTTGAAATTTCCTCCTGTTCAAACTTTGAGGATTATCAGGCGCGCCGTGCCAATATCCGCTATAAGGATAGTCCGAAGGATAAGGCTCAGTTTGTCCACACTCTCAACGGCTCCGGTCTTGCAGTAGGAAGAACTGTCGCTGCAATTCTTGAGAACTTCCAGAATGAGGACGGAACTGTCACGATTCCTGAGGCGCTTGTTCCGTATATGGGTACTGATATTATCAAATAAGTTTTCTGAGTCAAAATCATACAAAGGGTCTGGTTTTATATAATCCCCTTAGAGTAGACACATGAAATAACAAAAAGTATTTCAAATCTATTCTAAGGGGGTTTCTTTATGAGCAAATACAAATATAGTTATGAATTTAAAATGCAAGTGGTTACAGCCTATCAAAATCATGAAGGCGGTTGTGGAAAACTTGCTTTTAAGTTATATATTGCAGCATATACAACATCTTTGTTTCTGTCCCATATTGAATCAAAGAAACTGATCGGAACAGGATTTATTATGCCATGCCCGGTTTCGTTTCCAACCTCTATGGTAATACTTGGAATACCCATTTTGTAAACCGCCCAGTCTTTATAACCTGCGGCATCAACTGCCTGATAATTGCTGTCAAGCGTGTAACCTGTTTCATCTGATATCTGCTGTGCAAAAAGCTTTGATTGTTCCAAGACAGTATCTATTTGCTTATAATACCAGTAAATCAATGCGCCACAGGTATGATAGCTGATCGTTCGCTTAAATCCATATTCCTCAGTAAGCTTTATCAATCCTGCTGCCTCATAGCTGCTGCCAGGGAATTTTCCCTTATATTTATCCGATGACGGGCCTGCCGATCCAATATATTCATCCCAACCAGCATTAAAATTCCTGTTCAGGTCTATTCCCTCCGCATTAGATTTCCATTGCTCATAATCACCATTGCTTATTGACGAGATGAAATCCCTTACACTCTGATTAGCAATGCCCTCCAATCCGAATTGGCTTATTGACACGCCATCTGGATTGCTCATTGGTATAAAATGAACAGTAATGCCCTCTGATAAAGCTTTTTTTGAAATACTATTGTATTCTCCGTCAGCTTCTTCGCTTACAATGCTGAGATAGTCGCACAGCTGTCTCATAACTATCTGGGCAGTTATATACTCGCGCGCATGCATTGCACCCATAATAAGTATTTGATTATCACTTTGCTGGTCTCCGACTATAATATCACAAACATCTCGTCCATCCACAGTAACATAAGCCCCCGCAGGTATTTTTGTTATCTCGGAAGCGGACGTTCTCAATGTAATACTTTGGTTGCAGTTTACAACGTAATAGGTCGCAACAACATTTGTATTGGAGGCTTTTGCCGGTACAGAATTTCTCGGAGGATTGGGCGCAACATAAACGGCTTCCTTTTGTGATGAGGCCGCATCAATTTTCTCTTGAGCAGATTCAATGGTTGTTTTTAACTGATCAATATCAGAAGCTATAGAATAATTCTTATAACTTTCGGGAATTGACTCTAAAGCCTCACGAGTACCATCCATATCAACTTCATTGAATGCGCTTTCCGCTTCTGTATACTTTTCAACAATAAGTATCATTTCATCAAGCTCACTGTCAGTATATCCCTCATTTTTAGCAAGCTGAAAATAATTAAGCGCAGCCGTGTAATCCGAATTTGCCATTGACAGCTTACCTTCTTCGATAGCCTTTTTAGCTGTATTGCTTGCACACGAGGACAATAATAATAGGGTTGAAGCAATTAATATTATTGGTTTTATTTTTTTTATATGAATTATCTCCTATTTTATGGGAATAGTCAATGGAATACTTTGTTCCTTTTGACCTCCCATCCCAGAACACAAGAACATATGATAATCTGTTATTTGATATCCGCGGCGAAGCTGCCGATTTTATTTATGCATTAAACCTACTAAAAAATTGCAGCGAAAAAGAACTGAGAATTTTAATTGATATAATGAAAACCCTACAGAAAAACAGATAAATAATATAAAAGCACACACTTTTACGATTTGAAAAGTGTGTGATTTTATATTATTGTATCAAATTAATCCAGCTCAAACGCTCCGGTATACAGTCTGTAATATGTACCCTTCTGAGCAATAAGCTCGTCATGACTGCCGCGCTCAATAATTCTGCCGTGATCAAGAACCATAATTACATCGGAA
>JAQXTR010000031.1 GCA_029219585.1 Clostridiales bacterium | reverse complement strand
CAATCCGTATCCACCGGTGAGTCAATACTGAATTTTATTTGTTTTGCCTCTTTGGTTTCAGAACCCAAATAAGATAAAACATTTGTTTTTAACTCATCCGCATTTTCAAATGAGTTATTTACCTCTAAATCACCAAGCTTTGATATGTTATATTTATAAACATAAAGCGTGTATGTTTCATCGCAAGAATAGCTTCCATCATTACTTCCTACTCTTATACAATATTTAACCGTTGATGAGCTTTTTCCTTTTATTGTAGCATTCGCAGTATCTTCGCTGAACCAACCATCCATATATTCAGAAGTATATAGATAATTAGTCGTACATCTATTATCATAAATAGAAACATCATATTTCTTTCCCTCAGGTGATTTTAAATATGCCGTTACTTTTTCGTTTTCCGAAGCTGTGACATAATAATAGTCTCTATCATAGGGATGATCTATCTTTCCTGTTTTTGATATACTTGAATTACTTGATGGATCGGCATTTGATGCATATAAAGGCACCTCATTTCCGCAATAACCATTATCATAATCTTCATTTTGATAGCTATCGCATATGATATATTTTTTTACGGTATAGTTTCCGCTTGAAGCGTATGCTAAATAATCACACGTTATTTTATATCGAAATGTACCACTCGCATTACTTGGTAACAACGCCGTCAAATAATATATGCGGTTTACTCCATCTTCCACTGAATGCCACCAAAAATTCTCATAATCTGTATTACTACCTATCCATTCTATTTTCATTTCATCATAAGCGTTATCCGGAATGACTTCTATAACCACTTTGCATTTTTGAGAACCTGCTGCTGTATTTCGGGATACAGTAATACTTCCTTCAGCTGTTTTTCCTGTTGCACTCAATGCACCGGTTTCTTCCGAGTAGTTTTTCAAACTCATTAACGAAATTTCAGTATCAGAATCACTTTCGTCTGTAACATCTTCTTCAACATATGCATTTGTTCCGTGTCCGCCACCTGTTTCTGTCGGAATAAGCTTGGTTATAGTTTCATCATTTGTTTTGATAGGCATTTCATCACCATCATATTCCGACATTGGTTTCATTTCCATAGATAAATTGTCAAGAGCAGATGGTTTAAGAAAAGCACTCCTGACTCTCTCCGGTACATCTGCTTCTGATGATGATTCAAAGGAGCAGTCAAGCGTATAAGCATTATTTTCATTGCCACCATATACTGATGTAACTTTAATATAGTACGGATATGGACTTAAGACAATATTCTCAATCTTCTGAATATTGTCTTCAGCACTTCCGGTAGCAATAACCTCACCGCTTATGCTGCAAAGCTGTACAATGTAATTGCAATTTTGAGGAATATCGCCTAATGTAACTGTTAAATTTCCCGCTTGAGAATTGTCAAGCTTATACCATCTCGTCTGTCCCGTTTCATACAACTTATCATTGGTTTGCGAATTAACCGATATGTTTTTGGCATCAATCAGAGTTGAATTTGAATAGTGAAATATGTAATCACTCCACATTGACTGTTTATTATCCTGTAATGCTTTTATTCTTATTTTGTGTTCAACATCATCGCTTACAGATATTTGATATGAATTTTCAGTTGTTTCATATATAGCACTATCTATTTCTATTTTATATTTATCTGCATCTGAAATTGAATTCCATTTTATATTTAATTTATTTCCTGTGGTTTTTATACGAATGTTTTTGGGTATAGCCGCACCGAAATATTTTTCGGCTGTATTTAAACATTCACCGTCCCAACCGCCGAAAATATAAATATTATCAAAATAGCTTAATGCCACATGGTCTCTTACAGCATTCTGTAGAGGTTCTGCCTCGCTGCATATTCCGGTAGCGGTGTCAAACACTTCCACGGTATCGGTTACTGCTTCTATATATGCACCTTTAGACTTGTTTATCTCATATAAAACATTTCTTCCGTGCTTATTAAGACTAATGCTACCTCCAAAGATATATATTTTATTTCCCTTAGCAGCAGCTGTACAGTTCTTTCTGCCAACTTGCATATGTGATACATATTCAAATAAATCGTCTGCATCATCATACAAATAAACACGATTTAATACTTCATTCTCGCCGCTGCCGCCAATTAAAAAAATACTGTCAGCCGACAAGACTGCCGTTGAATACGTCATTTTGCAAGGTAAATCTGCCTTTTGTTCCCAAGAGCCCGTTTCCATATTGTATTTATAAACGCAATTTCGGATACCTGTTATGCCGGTTCCTCCGAATATATATAATGAGCTGCCCTTTTGTGCATATGCGCATCCACAAATCTGTTCCGGCATACTGATTCCATTACTCCAAGTGTTAGTACTAAAATCATAAATCTGAACGTTATCAACAGGATTTTCAGATATACCGCCGACCACAAATATTTTGTTGTCATATATGCCAATAGCACAATCGGATACCGCGACAGGCATATTGCTTATCGTTTGCCACACCTTATTTACCGGATCAAATTTATCAATTTTTCCAATATGATTGCTACCGTCATATCCTCCTACTGAATATATTTCATTATTCGCCTCAACAATTCTCTGTCCGCTTATACCCACAGTAAAGTTTTCGGGATTAACTGTTGTCATCATTATTTTGTAAGCACTTGCTATACCGCTTGTTGCAACCTTGCCATTAAGACTTGTTTGCTTGTTTACCGTCAGCAAAACTCTGTCTTTTATTTCTTTTGCGGTAATGTTTTCCGATACACCAAGCAACAATGCTGCACACCCCGAAACAAACGGTGCTGCCATTGATGTACCGTCCAATGAGCCAAATTCATTATTCGGCAAAGTACTGTAAATATCTTTTCCGGGCGCAGCAACATCAACAGTTTTGCCATAATTTGAAAATGACGCAAGTTGCCCTTGATTGTCTGTAGCCGCTACCGATATTATATTATCCAAATCATACGCTGCCGGATATGTCGGTGTCTTTTCTACATCATATCCGTCATTGCCTGCCGCACATACAAAAAGCATATCACTCTTTGCTATAGTATCATACAAAAACTGTGAATAATGTTCGCTTCCCCAACTACAGTTTGCAATTTTCGCACCCATCATTTCTGCATATTCAATACCCTTTATTGCCGCAAATACTGTTCCATCGTTATCCGAAAGTATTTTAACCGGAAGTATTTTTGCCTGTGGTGCAACACCCTTTCCATCATAGTTATTTGACGCTGCTGCAATAATTCCTGCAATGTGTGTACCGTGTTTATCTGTATCCGCATTATCATAAACACTGTTATCACCATTATTGACTGCATTTTGATATGTTGTAAAATCCCAGCCGTGCAAATCATCTTTATATCCGTTATTGTCGCTGTCGAGTCCGTTCACTGTTTCATTGTAATTTGTATATATGTTTTGTCCTAAATCTCTATGGCTTATATCAATACCGGTATCAATTACAGCTACTAAAACATCCTGTCCTTGTGAAAGTTCCCACGCTTTTCCTGCTTCTATACCATATGTATTCGTTCCGTTTATTGCCCACTGCTGACTCAATCCCACATCTGTATCCAAGCTCTTGATTTTGTAATTTGGTTCAGCATAATAAATACCATCTATACTGTTGAGTTCTGATGATAATTCATCTCCATTTGCAGTGTTAATGGAAAAGAGTTTTGTAGTTTGTCCTTCCTCACTTTCGATTTCATCTATAATCTGAATATCTGTTGCACAGGTAAGCCGATTTTCTAAAGCTTTTTCTATTGCAGATGTATCAGTGTCTGAACCTGATGCGTTTCCATTTGATAATAACTCATCAGAATTATACCGAATAATGTACTCTACTGTCTGCACCGATGCATTATCTTCAGCAAATGAGACCATTGGTAGTCCGCTCAAAAGTACCGATGACGATATTAGAGTAGCTATTATTTTTTTCATAATGCTCCTCCTTAATCTGATATTTCTTCAATATCGATATATGTGTTTCCTGTTTTTTTAGCCTTAAGCACAAATTTATTTACACACTTTTTCGGCTGAGTTCCTATGAAAGTAAATGTAAAACCGGTGCTTGTTACTTCATCAATACGGATATTTTCCGAAACTGTACCTACACTTATATTCTCAGCGCCTGTAGTTTTACATAAATCGACTATTGAAAACCATTCCTCATTAAAATTCACTTTAAACTTACTGCCTCCGCTTGTAGATGTTATTGGGAAGGTATATAACTGATTTACTGTGGTTTGCAAATCTATTCTATAGTTATAAAACATATCGGTACAAAGCGAATATGGCATAAGTGTAGTTCCGTTCCATATCATTATTTTTATTTTCGTCTTTGGTGTAACATCGTCAAGCGGAATATTTAAATCATATCTCAAATATGATTTGTTCGTATGAGCTGCATTTACAGACAATTCTTTAATGCTTGTCAGCTTGCCATCATCATATATTGCCGCATATATTGTTGCCGGAGATACATCGCTGGTATTTTTTGCAATTGTAACTGCGGACAACTCTGTTCCACCTTTAAGTGAATTGATTGTTTCGTTTCCTGCATTTTTAATTATTACATCGCCTATTCCATACTTATACGCTTCAACTTGAGTTAACGTTCCATAACTTTCATCATTTTGGTTTGAAGATTTTATTGTATTATATGTTGTTTCGTTTTCCGATTCATCAATAATATTTTTTGAAGGAATGATATATATCAACCCATCCTCCGGCCCATCTAACTCAATAACGACCATAAACTGTATTTCTGAAAAATCTGTATATAACCATCTGCCGTTATCATAATCCTTGAGCTTTCCTGTAAATATAGTTGTGCTTGTATCTCCTTGCTGCTTTACAACACTTACATCAAGATTTGAATTGTCAATATCCGAAACAAGATCATCCTCGGTCAACGTCACTTGTCTTTCTTCAACTTTTACTTTATAACCCAAATCAAAAGTCTCTTGAGCATATGCAGTGGACCACACCATTCCGATCACCGTACACACTACAATCATACGTTTAAACTTATTCATAAAATATCCTTTCTTTTCAATTTGATGTACAATTAAATTATTTTTCGCAAATCAATTGCTAAATTACACATTCTACACCTTCACAATGAGTGCTAATAATAACTCCAAAGCTTTTTTATATTTGTTTGTTTCTTCCAACTTACGCTGATGAAGGGTGATAAGGTTGTCGAGGTGCTTAAAATATTCTCCAATTTGCTTCTGTTCATCTACCGATTTTGGATATACAACATCAGTATTAAGCATAGCCGATTTTGAAATCGAAGTGACTTTTATTCCTTGCATAAGAGGTAAAAGTTGATTATGATAAGCAGCCGAATTCATATAATAACCCAAATATCCCGATGCAAATTTGAATAGTGGACGATACGGAATGGTATGCAGTCCCGAAACAACAGTTTCATCTTTCAAACCTGCTATTTCAGTACATTTTCCAACGGTTTCATCTTCTGCCGTATCCGCAACAATTACATCTCCGTTTTGCAAAAATGAAGTCTTATACTTTTCAACAACAGTGTCATCTGCAATCACCGGTAGCTGTTCCTCATTAACATTTAATACCTCACCAAACTTGACCAAAATATCACCATAATGAACATTTTTAGCACTACCTTGTTTTGAACATAATTCTGCTCTTGAAAGTGTGTTGTTTTGCAAACTTACAAACACTTCCCCCAACTTACGCTGTTCCCAAGAATAAGCAAATTTCACCCTAATCTGCGCTACCTTTTCTAAAATGTTTTCCTTGCTTTTCTTCTACATTGTTAAAAAGCTGTTCATCTTCGAATCACCTACTTTCCAACACAAACTAATTGTTATCATCCCACATATTATCGCCAACACTATAATCACTTATCATTTAATTGTTACCGTTTGCGAACCCTCATCCCACTGGACATCAAAGCCAAGTTCTTCGCTTAAGAACCTAAGGGGAACAAGCGTCTTGTCATTTATAAGGCGAGCCGGAACATCCATTGTTTTTTGTATGCTGTTTACGGTCGCAGTAGTATTGTCGATTGAAAAAGTAATTGTTTCATTCTGTCTATTCACTATTGCTGTTTTGGTATTGTCATCCCAATCCACATCAGCACCCATTTGTTCAAAAAGGAAGCGCATAGGAACGAGTGTTCTGTCATCCTCAATAACAGGAGGCGTTGCAAATGCAAGAATCTTATTATCGTAAACAACTTTTATTTTGTTCTTTAACTCTGACTCGTCAATACAATAATAATGATTTTCGTCCTTCTCAAAATAGTAATTACCGTTTATTTCAAAGCAATAACTTCCTATATCATCCGGCATCTCAACCCCGTAAACCCCATCCATAGTGAGATATTTTTTCTCAATACTCTCTCTGTATTCTCTTCCGTCTGCCGATGTCACTGTTTTTTCTCCTACAACAGCATACATTGACATAAGAGGGATTGTCCTATTATATGTGTAGCCTTTGTGATAATCGTTTTCAAACAAAACCTCAAAGGTTCCGTTTGGCGTTGAAAGAGTATTGAATTCTTCGCTTTTTTCATCATATGTCGTGAAAAGTATATCATTATTGTATAAAACTTTTCCGCTCAAAAAGCTTATATCCTCATCTTCTGAAACGGTTATCAGTTCATTTCCATCAGATGTTTTATAGATGATGTCCTTGCGATTACCTGTCCACTTGTTTCCATCATACTTAATATCACTATAGTCCGTACAGCCAATATAATGCCAACCATTAAAAATCCCCAAATAGCTCATATAGTATTTGTTGTTAAGTGTATTTATTGCTTGTAGAACAGAATTTAAGATATATGCCGGTGCATTATTAAATCCGTAAGTACGCTTATTTTCCGGCACATCGTCCATTGATGTATCAAACACGAAATATAAACCGTTTTTATATGTCGGCAACACACTCGACCGATATTCTGTTTTTGTGAAATTCACACCATCTGTACTGCAAAGTAAGTATGATACTTCCTTAAAATCTTCTGAGCTGTATTCACTCTCAAATTTGAAAAAATAATCTCCAACCTTTGAACTGTAATCAACTCCGTTTGAGAAACTTTTGTCTACGGTATTCCATATACCTTCTTCAGCAAATACACTTTGCTGAAGCATTATTCCGATAGTTAATATAGCTACTATAGTTTTTTTCATTTCAGTCTCCTCCTTAATTTACTTTTAACTGATGCTGTAATCCGCCTGCGTCTGCATTTGGTAGTATTACTTCAATAACTAATTGCTTTGTTTCTCCTGCTTCAATCCCAATATTAAATATCTCTCTTTTCTTTACTGCTTGGAATTTTTCATATGTTTCATCACTTCCTTGTATTTCTGCGAGCTTTATTCTTCTTTCCCACCATTCATCGCCATCTTTATAAGTTATAATAGCGTGTGATGAAGTATTCATAATATACGATATGGTCTTATAGTCGTTTGTCGAATTGGTTATATCTATTGTATACCTTTCAACAACTCCATAATTTCCGAGTGGCATTGCATTTTCCACCGGTGCATCTCCGACTAAATCATCATTGCCACTTAGAGGGTTGGTATGTCTTGTGTCGAATATCCACGGAATATTGTTTTCTTGCGGTCTGTCTTCATCATAAAAATCCATACGCAAAATGTCACTCTCAACTCCATAATTAAATCCCCATGAATCTGCATTGGGGTTGAAATGTGTCGCCCAATAATCATTTTGACTTCCACCCAAAATATAACCATTCTCATTTGCATAATTATAAACTGTAGGTCGGAAATATGTTGTATCATCACCAATAATCCACTTCGTATACACATTTGTTTCCGCAGCAGATGAAGCAACACCTTTGGGTTTACCATTCACATCAAGTTCCTTCTCACTATTTGGAAAATTTGCCGGGTAACTTCTTTGTGTTTCAACATCATATATCAACTTTGCTCCTTGTGGTGAATATACATTTTCTACATTCCTAAAGGCAGCAAAACCTAAGTTTATTGCTCCGCCGTCTGATATTTTTATTCTTGATACCAGATTAAACGGAGACCATATTCTTTTTGTCATAACAGGACGAGCTTCACCTAACATCCATACAGTCTGCCCCGGCTGAATTTCATAATGTCCACCATTAGGGAGCTGATTATGTACATACTTAAAATTATAGTCTTTATAATTCTCTTTCTCTCTGCCAATCAACATATCATTTCGTATATTCATTTGCATAAAATCAGCCCAAGCTTGTAAACACACCCAATTGGTTGTTGTCCAATCGGTTTCACCATTTAATGAATTCTCATAAGGTAGCTGATAACCTATTCTGTCTACATCAACCGTAACAACCTCATCTGTCGGATTATACAACAGTATATCAAAACCTATCTGCTTGCCGTCAAGCATATATGGTTTTGCTGAATGCGAAGACTGAAAATCAACAACCCCTGATAAACCATCGGCAGACATTAAAAGCCTATTGCCTAAATTATAATCCGCCATATCATCATCAGTTAAGAACTCCGGATCATTATCATACACAAATGTACCCCATTCGAGAGGAGTAAACCTTAATTCGCTTCGCAATTCGCTTAATTCTACAGTTATGCTGTATGTTCTGTTGTTCATAACGGACGAATACTTGTTATCTTTAACATAAGCTGCAATATAATATGTTTCGTTTGGCATAAATGTATATGTCCTGCCACTTACCCCTGCACTCAGAATTTCAAAGTTTGAATCTAATACAATAATATCTGCAGCATCAGTTATATTAGTGCCTGTAATTTTGATTTCCGCTGTTTGTGTTTTGCCGACATTTACAAACTTATACCAGTCAACATCAAGTTCATTGTCAAAGTTTGCAGTTAACGAACTTCGTAACAAATCACAACCGTCCACATAAAATTCAAATCCAAACAAAGATAAAACAGTAGTTCTCGCGAAGTCATTTGTACATTCATCGGTTTTCGCTTCATATGAGTCAAGACTGCTCGCAGATGTCTTTGTAATTATCAGCGTACCATATTTTGAATAATTATATTTTTGTTCCAAGCTACGAACTGCAACATAATAAGTCCCTGATTTTTCCGGTATAAATGTCACATATTTTGAATAATCTGCTCCGGGATTGTTAAAACTTCTTGCTTTATAACTTGTCGTTTTATCACCCTTTACAACATCACTATATATCTCTATTCTGTACCGTTCAATCGAATCATTATAATTTGCAGGCAAGTCCATTTTGATGCTCAATTTTTCTCCCGCATTCATATCAATAGCGTAGCAATCCGTATCCACCGGTGAGTCAATACTGAATTTTATTTGTTTTGCCTCTTTGGTTTCAGAACCCAAATAAGATAAAACATTTGTTTTTAACTCATCCGCATTTTCAAATGAGTTATTCACTTCTAAATCGCCGAGCTTTGATATGCTATATTTATAAACATAAAGTGTGTATGTTTCATCGCAAGAATAGCTTCCGTCATAGCTTCCTACCCTTATACAATATTTAACCGATGATGAGCCTTTTCCTTTTATTGTAGCATCCGCAGTATCTTCGTTAAACCAACCATCCATATATTCGGAAACATATTGATAATCCGTCGTACATCTATTATCGTAAATAGCAACATCATATTTCTTTCCGTCCGGTGATTTCAAATATGCTGTTACTTTTTCGTTTTGCGAAGCATTGACATAATAATAGTCTCTATCATAGGGATGGTCTATCTTTCCTGTTTTTGATATGCTCGAATTAGTTGACGGATTGGCATTTGATGCATATTGGGGGGAGTCATTTCCACAATAACCGTTATCATAATCTTCATTTTGATAGCTATCGCAAATGATATATTTTTTTACGGTATAGTTTCCGCTTGAATTATCTGCTAAATAATCACACGTTATTTTATATCGAAATGTCCCACTCGTAGTACTTGGTAATAATGCCGTCAAATAATATATGTAGTTTCCTCCATCTTCTTTATAATGATACCAAAAATTCTCGTAATCTGTATTACTACCTATCCATTCTATTTTCATTTCATCATAAAGGTTATCCGGAATGACTTCTATAACCACTTTGCATTTTTGAGAACCTGATGCTGTATTTCTGAATACTGTAATACTTCCTTCAGCCGTTTTTCCTGTTGCACTCAATGCACCGGTTTCTTCTGTGTAGTTTTTCAAACTCATTAACGAAATTTCAGTATCAGTATCACTTTCGTCTGTAACATCTTCTTCAACATATGCATTTGTTCCGTGTACACCACCCGTTTCTGTCGGAACAAGCTTCGTTTTAGTTTCATCATTTGTTTTACTCGGTGTTTCATCTCCATCATATTCCGACATTGGCTTCATTTCCGTAGACAAATTATCAAGAGCTGATGGTTTAAGGAAAGCACTGCTAATTCTCTCAGGTACATCTGACTCTGATGATGATTCAAATGAACATCCAAGCGTATAAGCATCGTTTTCACTGCCCCCATATACTGATGTAACTTTAATATAGTACGGATATGGGCTTAACACAATATTCTCAATCTTCTGAATATTGTTTTCGGTACTTCCGGTGGCAATAACCTCGCCGCCTATGCTGCAAAGCTGTACAATGTAATTGCAACTTTGAGGAATATTTCCTAATGTAACTGTTAAATTCCCTGCTTGAGAATTGTCAAGCTTATACCATCTCGTCTGTCCCGTTTCATACAGCTTATCATTGGTTTGCGAATTAAGCGATATGTTTTTTGCATCAAGCAGAGTTGAATTTGAATAATGGAATATGTAATCACTCCACAATGACTCTTTATTACCTTGTAATGCTTTTATTCTTATTTTATGCTCTACGTCGTCGCTTACAGCTATTTGATATGAATTTTCAGTTGTTTCATAGACAACGCCATCTATTTCTATTTTATATTTATCTGCATCGGAAATCGAGTTCCATTTTATATTTAATTTAGTTCCTGAAGTTTTTATACGAATGTTTTTGGGAACTGCCGCACCAAAGTATTTTTCGGTTGTATTTATACATTCACCGT
>JAQXTR010000030.1 GCA_029219585.1 Clostridiales bacterium | reverse complement strand
GCCGTCTTTCTCAATAGTAACCTTGCTGTCAAGTGCCTTTACCGCCTTAACCAGAAGTCCCGCCGGTCTTGCATGAATGCCCAGCTCATCCTTAATTGTGTATTCAAATGTTTTCATATTACAATCTCTCCTTTATCAGTTTCATTGTTATTTGATTTTCAGAATATTGTCTCCCTGCTTAACATTGCCTGACGCAGTAGTGTCTATTGCGCTGTAATCATCACTGTTGCATATAATCATAGGAGTTGTAACCTTATAGCCGGCATTGCGTATACCGTCAATATCAAAGGTTATAAGCAAATCGCCCTTCTTGACCTTCTGACCGTCCTTAACCACGGCTTCAAAGAATTTGCCGCCCAGCTTTACGGTGTCAATTCCGATATGCAGAAGGATTTCACATCCGTCATCTGACGTCATGTTAATCGCGTGCCGCGTATCAAATAGACCCTCGATCGTACAGTCGCACGGAGCGTAGAGCTTTCCCTCCGATGGCTCGATTGCTACGCCGTCACCGAGGATCTTGCCTGAAAATACGTCGTCCTCGACCTCCTCGAGAGGAACCACCTTTCCGTTAAGATGAGCCGAAAGCACAATTTCCTTAGCCGACGCCGGCTTCTTTTCCTCAGCCTTAGCCGGAGCTGCAGCTGCGCCGAGATCTGCAATTGCATCTACATTGTCAGCCGCCGGTGTGTCTAAGAAGTCCTCAAGATTTGACTTTATTACAGCAACCTGCGGGCCGTATATAACCTGTACGCCGTTACCCTTGTGTATAACTCCCGATGCGCCGCTCTGCTTAAGAAGTCCGTCGGAAACCATCTCAGGATTTTTAACCGTTATACGCAGTCTTGTAGCGCAGCAGTCAACATCGGAAAGATTTGCCTTGCCGCCCAAACCCTTTACGATAAGAGCGCTTATAGTATCTGTGCCTGATGCTGCCGCAGCCGATGCTTTTCTCGCATTTACATCACTGCGTGTATAAAGCTTTGTTTCTTCATCATCAGCTTCTCTGCCCGGAGTTTTCAGATTGAGCTTTGTAATCATAAAGTAGAATACAAGGTAATAAACGACTGCCATCACAATACCGACAATTACAATCCATATCCAGTTTGTCTTTGCATTTCCCTGCAGAATTCCGAACAGGAGCATATCTATAAATCCGCCGGAGAAGGTCATTCCGACACCAACCCCGAATATGTGCATCAGCATAAATGATAAGCCTGCGAGTACACAATGAACCGCATACATAGCCGGAGCAACGAACAGGAATGTAAATTCAAGCGGCTCTGTGATGCCTGTAAGCATCGATGTTAAGGCCGCGGAAAGGAGAAGTCCTCCGACAATCTTTTTCTTTTCCGGTCTTGCCGCCTTATACATTGCATATGCTGCCGCCGGAAGTCCGAATATCATAAACGGGAATTTACCGGACATGAATCTTGTTGCATCAACGGAGAAACGTGTGGTTGACTTTGATGCCAGCTCTGCGAAGAATATATTCTGCGCGCCCTGCACAAGAGTGCCGTCCATCATCATCGAACCGCCGACCTCAGTCTGCCAGAACGGCATATAGAATACATGGTGAAGTCCGAACGGAATCAGTGCGCGCTCTATAATTCCGTATACCCACGTCCCGGCATAGCCAGATGCGAGCACCAGCTGTCCAAGCTTCGCAATCCAGCTCTGAACAACAGGCCATATAAAGAACATTGCTATTCCGACAAGAAGATATACAAGGCTGCTTATAATCGGCACAAACCGCGTTCCGCCGAAGAATGACAGCACCTGCGGAAGCTGAATTTTATAAAATCTGTTATGCAGCGCCGCAACGCCAAGTCCTACAATAATACCGCCGAACACGCCCATCTGAAGCGTAGTAATTCCCAGCATCTGAGTTGTGGAATTGGCTGCCATTGCTTCAACGCCGCCCTTTGCATTTATAAGAGCGCTTATAACCGTGTTCATGATAAGGTATGCGATAGCACCCGAAAGCGCCGCAACCTCTTTTTCCTTCTTTGCCATACCTATGGCAACACCCATTGCAAACAGAAGAGCAAGATTGTTAAATACCACGCTGCCCGCCTGATTCATAATATCGAGGATAGTATAGAAAACACCGCCCTCGTAAATTATATTTGTCAGATGATATGTTTCAAGAGTTGTCGAGTTTGTAAACGAGCTTCCTATTCCAAGAAGAAGTCCCGCTACCGGAAGCAGCGCAATCGGAAGCATGAACGATCGTCCTACACGCTGCAAAACCCCAAAAATTTTGTCTTTCATAAAGCTTACCTCCAAAATAGTTTATTTTCCCCGCACGGGCGGTACCTGTTCCCGCGCTGAGTTTTATATGTTATGCGGTATCCGGATACCGCTTCAAATCAGCATTCGATGCTGATTTTTTTCAGATGAATCGTGAGGGTGAGCAGCTCATCCTCGGAAATGGTTTTATTATATGTTTTCATAATATATTCCTGAATACGCCCCGCGCATTTGTAGTGCCTTGCGCAGCTGTTCTTTATCATATCCGCAAAGCTGCTGTCCCTGCTCAGGCTCTGCGGCAGGGGCTGATTTTTAAACAGTCTCTGAGCCAGATACTTCAGATGAACCATGAAGCGTTCAAATGCCACGCCGGTGCGGTCCAGTTTTCCTGAGTAAAAATATTCCGCAATCTCGGCGCATCCGTTTATCATTTTTGTAATTTCATAAACGTCGCTCATCTTTATATCCAGCCGCGCGTTTACAATATGCATCGCAATGAATCCCGCCTCATCGGGGATAAGGCTTATCCCGAGCCGTTCCTTCAGCTGCTCTACGCAGTACACTCCAAGCTCCAGCTCCTCGGGATAACATTCTCTTATAGAATCCATAAGCGGATTGGTAAACTCTGCTCTCTGCTTTTTGCGTTCTATCGCATAGCTGATATGGTCTGAAAGCGTCACCAAAAGAGAATCATTCAAACGCGACCCAATTTTACTTTTTATATATTCAACCATGTCATCGGTAAATTTTATATATTCATACGGGATTTCCGACATAAGCTCCACAAGCTTATTCTGCAGAGAAGAGCTGGTTATAAAATATGTTTTCTGTATCTGAGCCGGATCTATACAGTCTCCGCATTTTTTTCCGAAGCCGATCCCCTTTCCCGATACAATCTGCTCTTTTCCGTTTTTACCGATAACGCACACGGTATTGTTGTTTATTGTTTTTATTATTTTCATTATTATGCTCCAATATTTCAGTAAAAATAAAAAACCAACTTTGACAAAAAGACTTATACACAATTATATGCAAAAAATCCTTTCAAAGTCGGTCATGCCCAATCGGTAACACCCAAACAACATATACAATTCATTTGTTTCAATTACTGATATAACTATAACATATTTATAGCATTTTGTCAAGAATGCAAAACAAAATTAAGTTTTTTTCAATGTTTTGCACAACAAAAAAGTGTTTTATCCGTCATTTTACACAAAAAAGGCCCTCCACATCCCGTCAAACGGAGTGCAGAAGGCTCTTAATAAATTAAAATACATCGTTCTTAATTAAATCCTCGTAGGTCTCTCTCTTGACAACAACCTTTGCCTTGCCGCCCGATACCGCAACTATTGCCGGACGCGGAATCCTGTTGTAATTTGAAGCCATGGAATAATTATACGCGCCTGTAGCCAGAACCGCCAGGGTGTCGCCCACCTCCGCCGGTGCAAGCATCGTATCGTTTAAGAGAATATCGCCGCTCTCACAGCATTTTCCCGCTACGGTCACCTTGTCGGTTGGTGCATCGCCTGCCTTGTTGGCAATCACTGCAGCATACTCAGACTCGTAAAGAATATATCTGGGATTGTCTCCCATGCCGCCGTCAACCGAAACATATTTTCTCACATTCTTTATATCCTTTATTCCGCCTACGGTATAGAGCGTAATTCCCGCCGGAGCAACTATCGAACGTCCCGGCTCCATGAGTATGAACGGAATGTTAAGTCCTCTCTTTGCGGCTATGGTCTTTACAACCTCGGAAACATGCTTGATGTACTCATCATACGGCACCGGATCGTCCTTTTCGGTATACATGATACCGTATCCGCCGCCGAGATTGAGCTTCTTTATTTCAAGTCCCAGCCTGTCCTTGAGGTCACCCGCAAAATTCATCATAACCTCCGCCGCCTCACAGAACGGATCAACATCAAATATGTTTGAACCGATATGGCAGTGAAGACCATCCGGATTTACGTTTGACATCATGTGCGCCCGCTCATAGATTTCAAATGCCTCGCCGTTTTCAAGCGCAACGCCGAACTTTGAATCAATCTGTCCGGTACGGATATAGCTGTGGGTATGAGCGTCAATACCCGGCTTGATTCTGAACATTATGTTCTGAACCACACCGCGCGCCTTCGCAATTTCATTGAGCATTTCAAGCTCGTATATATTATCTACTATAATGTGTCCTACGCCGTTTTCAACAGCCATCTCCAGCTCTTCTGCTGTTTTGTTGTTTCCGTGGAAATAAATCTTGTCCATCGGAAAGCCCGCCTTGATTGCAGTATAAAGCTCGCCTCCGGAAACAACATCTCCGCCGAGCCCCTCCTCCTGAGCAATTTTAAAGGTATATGCGGTGCAAAGCGCCTTATTCGCATAAAGCACAAGGCCGTTGCCGTCATAATACTTGTCAATAGCCTCTTTATAAATACGGCAGTTCTTCCGTATCAGCTCCTCATCAAGAACGTACAGCGGGGTGCCGAACTCCTTTGCAAGCTCTACCGTGTCGTTGCTGCCGATTACGAGATGGTTCTTCTCATTAACCGACAAATCCTCTGAAACAAACATCAATCATCTTCCTTTCCCCGGCTTTCGCCTTTATCATATTGTACTGTCGGAAATCTGTCCTAAATCATCAAATGCGTATTGCTCCGAAAGCTTTTTCTTTCTGTAAATCTCCGGCTCTGAGCCGTTTTTGATACAATCCTCTGTCACCACAACTTTAGCAATTGTATCATCTGACGGAGTGTCAAACATTATATCGGTCATAGATTCCTCTATTATTGCGCGCAGACCTCTTGCGCCTGTGTTGCGCTCTATCGCTTTATCCGCCACAGCCTCAACCGCCTCCGGCGTAAATTCAAGCTCAACGTCATCCAGTCCGAGCAGTGCTTTATACTGCTTTATAAGTGCGTTCTTCGGCTCTGTCAGAATCGTAATAAGCGCGCCGCGGTCAAGCTTGTCCAGCGCTGCAAAAACAGGCAGACGTCCTATAAACTCCGGAATAAGACCGAATTTCAGAAGATCCTGCGGAGTGATCATCTTTATAAGCTCCGATATATCCGCTTCCTTCTTACTCTCTATCTTTGCTCCGAAGCCTAAGGCTTTTGTTCCCGTTCTTTCGTTTACTATCTTGTCAATTCCGTCAAACGCGCCGCCGCATATAAATAAAATATTGGTTGTATCTATCTGCAGCATCTCCTGGTGCGGGTGCTTTCTTCCACCCTGCGGCGGAACTGACGCAACCGTTCCCTCAAGCACCTTCAGAAGCGCCTGCTGAACACCCTCGCCGCTTACATCACGCGTAATTGAAACATTTTCCGATTTCCTCGCTATTTTATCAATTTCATCAATATAAATGATACCGTGCTCTGCGGCTTCAATATCATAATCGGCTGCCTGTATCAGCTTTAAGAGAATGTTTTCCACATCCTCGCCGACATATCCCGCCTCAGTCAGTGATGTCGCATCCGCTATAGCAAACGGCACATTCAGTATCTTTGCAAGATTCTGAACTATAAAGGTCTTGCCGCTTCCCGTAGGACCTATCATAAGAATGTTGCTTTTCTGCAGCTCTACATCATCCTCGGGATCGCCGTGCTTAATCCGCTTATAATGATTATATACCGCAACGGAAAGAATCTTCTTCGCCTTCTCCTGTCCTATCACATAATCATCAAGAAATTCCTTTATCTCGCGCGGTGTCGGCAGCTCACCGTCAAGCTCAAACCTTACCGGCTCCGGCTCAACATCACTCAGCAGCTCCTTGCACTGTTCCACGCAGTATGCGCATATAGCTGCCGTTTTCCCTCTCAGCAGCGGTCCTACAACACTTGTGGGACGGCCGCAGAAGGAACAGTAATTTTCTCTGTTTTCATCCATAAAGCTATATTCTCCGGTTATATATTATGTCGTCGAATTTTTATTTTTTCTCGTTCGCCGAAACGATTACCTCGTCAACGAGTCCGTATTCCTTCGCTTCCTCAGCCGTCATGAAATTATCACGCTCGGTATCGCTGCATACCTGCTCATACGACTTGCCTGTGCGCTCGGCAAGGATACGGTTCATCTTTTCCTTTGTTTTTACAAGATGATCCGAATAAATCTTGATGTCAGTGGTCTGTCCGCTGAGACCGCCGCCGGAAATAAGCGGCTGATGAATCATTATTTCACTGCTCGGAAGAGCATAGCGCTTGCCCTTTGCGCCTGCGGCAAGAAGGAACGCGCCCATTGATGCCGCCATACCGATACAGATTGTTGAAACATCGCATCGGATATAATTCATTGTGTCATATATTGCCATACCGGCTGTTATTGAGCCGCCGGGGCTGTTGATATAAAGCTGAATATCCTTGTCCGGGTCCTTTGCTTCAAGAAAAAGCATCTGAGCGACAATAAGCGAGGCTGTAGTATCGTTTACATCCTCACCCAGAAAAATTATTCTGTCCTCAAGAAGACGCGAATAAATATCATAGCTTCTTTCTCCTCTGTTATTCTGTTCGATTACATAAGGCATTGTTGCCATATAGCACTACCTCCTAAAAAATTTTTCTTAAATGGCACATATGCCGATGGTATTCCCATCGGCACACGCTCCTTTGATCCTGTATGAACAGGATATTATTCTGCTACTGCGTTGTTTGTAAGCATCTCGATGGTCTTTTGAAATTCCATTTCCT
Organism: Clostridiales bacterium; assembly: GCA_029219585.1. Taxonomy (GTDB): domain Bacteria; phylum Bacillota; class Clostridia; order UBA1381; family UBA1381; genus Ornithomonoglobus. The sequence goes on along the minus strand of JAQXTR010000030.1, from coordinate 11,414 downwards.
TCCTGATGCCGTCAAGCTCTGCTTCCGAAATAAGCTCCTTAAGCTTGTCAAGCTCCATGCCGTACTTCTTTGCCATGTCAACAAGATTCAGCTCAAGTTCCTCAGGACTTACCTCGATACCCTCAGCCTTGGCGATCGCTTCAAGAACAAGACCCGCGTTAACCTGCTTAACAGCGCCCTCACGATACTGCTCCTTCATCTGATCGATTGTTGATCCTGTGTACTGGAGATACATATCAAGGTTCATGCCTTGGTATGAAAGTCTCTGAGCAAAATCGTTAATCATGTTGTTTATCTGATTTTCAATCATCTTCTCCGGTACTTCAAACTCAGCGTTTTCCACAGCCTTTTCAATTACTGCGTTCTGTGTCTCGCCCTCAGCCTTTTCCTTAGCCTTTTCCTCAAGCTGCTTTCTTACGTCAGCTCTATATTCTTCAAGTGTGTCAAACTCACTTACCTCGCTTGCGAAATCATCATCAAGCTCAGGTATCTCGCGTACCTTAATATCATTAATCTTAACCTTAAACAGTGCGTCCTTGCCCTTAAGCTCCTCTGAATGGTATTCCTCCGGGAAGGTTACGTTTACGTCTACGAGATCGTCTATGCTTGCGCCTATAAGCTGATCCTCAAAGCCCGGAATAAATGTGTTTGAACCGATTTCAAGCTCGTAGTCCTCGCCCTTTCCGCCTTCAAACGCAGTGCCGTCAACAAATCCCTCAAAATCGATTACCGCAATGTCGCCGGACTGTACGGCACGGTCATCAATGCTTACAAGTCTTGAATTCTTCTGACGCGCAGCCTCTATATCCTTATCAACATCCTCGTCTGATACAGTATAGTCAATTTTTGCTACCTTTATACCCTTATATTCACCAAGCTTTACCTCCGGCTTTGTTGTAACAAGAGCTGTGTAAACAACCGGCTCGCCTTCCTTGATCTCCTCAACATCAAACTCCGGACGTGCAACCGCTTCAACGCCGCTCTCCTTAAGAGCCGTCTCATATGCTTGCGGAAGGAGATCGTTAAGAGCCTCGTCATAGAAGGCTGTCTTACCGTACATTTTGTAAACGACATTCTTCGGGGCCTTGCCCTTTCTGAAGCCCGGAACATTAAACTTTGACTTATTCTTGTTATAAGCCCTGTCAATTGCCTTATCAAATTCCTCTGAGCTTACCTCGAATGTAAGCTTTACTAAATTCTTTTCTACTTCTTCACACTTAACTGCCATGTGATTTAATCCTCCTTAGGTAGTGCGCCGTATTCTTTCATAATTTACCTGCATAAATTTACAGACGCTTTTTTCAAAATCTGTTCTATTATATCATATACTTTATAAAAATGCAATTAATTTTTTAAATTTTTATAGTTTTAATAAATAATCCATTGAATTTTTGTATGTTTTGGTTACTATGCAGCCATAAAATACAAGCATTATCCTCATATATTCTTAAAGACAACGGAAACGGTTGTTCCCTCACCCGGAGTGCTGCTGACTTTTATCCTTGCGTTATGCACCATGGCAACGTGCTTTACTATCGACAGTCCCAGTCCCGTGCCTCCGACGGTCTTTGAATGGCTCTTGTCCACACGGTAAAACCGCTCAAATATCCTGTCTATATCCTCCTTCGCGATTCCTATTCCCGTATCACGGACCGAGAACTCAATTCCCTCAGGCGTGATTTCGGTATATATGTCAATGCTTCCCCCCTCCTTGTTGTATTTAATCGCATTATCTATCAGATTATATATCAGCTCGCTTACAAGTGTTCTGCTGCCCGATACCGTACATCCTCCGCAGCTTTGCGTAACCTTGAGCTCTCTTCGCTCAATCTGCGGCTCCAGATGCCTTACCGTTTCACTCACAAGCTCATCAAGCCTTATTTCCTCAGGATCGTATACCCCCGTTGTTTCATCAAGGTTTGAAAGTCTTATGATGTCGTCAATCAAAAGCAGCAGCCGCTCCGCCTCCTTCTCGATTTTCAGTCCGAACATCGCAGTGTCCTCAGGTCTTGCCATTCCGTTATTTATCATCTGCGCATAGCCTGAAATGCTTGTAAGAGGGGTTTTAAGCTCATGAGATACGTTCGCGGAAAATTCACGCCGTATCGCATCGGTTTTTTCCTTCTCCTCATTCTCCGCCTTTATTCTGCGGAAATACGGCAGAAGCTCCGGATATATCTCGTCCTCATCAATATTGTTTATATCAATTTTATATATCGGCTGCATAATGCTGCGTGTTATCGTTTTTGAAACAAAGCCCGTCACAATCATAATTATAAGAAGCAGCAGCGCCGATGCCGGTATCATCGCAAGCAGCATATCATAAATCGCAACAAGCGGCTTTTCGGCACGCAGCACCGATCCGTCATCAAGTCTTACGGCAAAATAAAAAACACGCTCTCCCACGGTTTCGGAGCTTCTGACCGCAGAGCCGCTGCCGGTTTCCCTCGCCTGCCTTACCTCCGGTCTTGAAAGATGATTTTCCATTCTCAGTGCGTCTGCGTCACTGTCATAAAGCACCTCTCCGCCCGGCGCGATGAAGGTTTTGCGTCCGTCCTCGCGTCCGTCCTCGCTTCCGTCAAACATAGAGTGCAGAAATACAAGCTTGTCCTCAGAGGACGGGAGCGTGTTCATATATTCCGCCGTATGTCTTGCGGAAACCATAATTTCGTTTTTTGTGTTCGCGCTGTATATCACGCACGCTATAAACAGCATTGCCGCCACAGCCGCAACGACCGCAACGCATACAGTAAGCACCATCTTGCTGAAGATGGTGCTTTTTATTGATTTAATTTTCATACCGCAGCTCACCTTCCCTTATACAAACTTATATCCGACGTTACGAACCGTTTCGATATATTTACTCTTATCTCCCAGCTTATGCCTCAGACTTCCTATATGTACGTCAAGCGTTCTCGTTTCGCCTTCAAAGTCAAAGCCCCAGATTTTTCTCAGCAGATACTCACGGTTTATCACCCTGCCCTGACTTTCCGTAAGGCAGCTGAGAAGCTCAAATTCCTTATACGTCAGCTGAACCTCCTCACCGTCAACCGTCACCCTTCGGCTGGGCAGATCAATCATGATACCGTGAAAATCCTTCGCAGTCTCCGCTCCGTATTCTGCCCTGCGCAGAACCGCCTTAATCCGCGATATAAGCTCCAGCACCGAAAACGGCTTTGTTATATAATCATCCGCGCCGAGATTGAGGCCCTTAACCTTGTCCATCTCGCCGTTCTTTGCCGTGAGCAGTATGACCGGGAGCCTCTTTGTAGTCGGACTGCTCCTCAGCTCCGTAAGAATTTCTATTCCGTCCTTATCCGGCAGCATTATGTCCAGAAGCACAAGTGACGGCAGCCCTTCCTTCAGAGCCTTCTCAAACTGAAGTCCGTCTGCAAATTCCTTTACTTCAATACCTGCCGTTTTTACGGCGTATGCTATCAGCTCTCTGATGCCCTCATCGTCCTCTACACAATACACTGTCTGCATATAATGTTCCTCCGTTTTCTCGTCCCGCGCTCTGCGCGTCTTTTTATACATTATACATTATGCCATGGCTTTTATCAAGCCGTTTTTTAAAACTTTACATACACTTTACAAAAAAAGAAGCGCACAATGCGCTCCTTTGCCGTTATTCCTCATCCGGTTCGTCCCATGAATGATATACATTCTGTACGTCGTCATTATCTTCAAAGGTGTCAAGCATCTTTCTCATGTTTGAGATCTGCTTTTCGTCAGTAAGAGCCGTAAGTGTCTGGGCAACCTGTGCAGCCTCGGCAGAGGAAATTGTGTATTTGCCCTCAAGAGCCTCGCGTACAGCGTCAACCTCCATCGGATCTGTTTCAATCTCGATTATGCCGTCCTCAACCGTTACGTCCTCAGCGCCTGCCTCAAGCGCATCCATCGTCACTTCGTCCTCGTCAATCTCTCCGTCCTCATCCTCGATTATAATAATTCCCTTATGATCGAACATGAAGCTTACGCAGCCCGTTGTACCCATGTTGCCGCCGTACTTTGAAAACGCCGCGCGGACATCGGCAGCCGTTCTGTTTCTGTTATCGGTAAGTGTCTCAACTATAACCGCAACACCGCCCGGACCGTAGCCCTCATACGTTATTGCCTCATAGTTATCGCCCTCGCCCGATGCTGCCGCCTTCTTGATTGTTCTGTTGATGTTATCATTGGGCATATTGGCAGAGTGTGCCTTTGCAATTATATTCTTAAGGCTTGCATTGTTATCCGGATCCGGTCCTCCCGCCTTAACCGCAACAACAATTTCACGCGCTATCTTTGTGAACACCTTCGCGCGCGCCGCATCGTTTGCGCCCTTCTTTCGCTTTATTGTACTCCATTTTGAATGACCTGACATGTCATAACAACTCCTTTATAATTAGTATACAAATACCATTACAGTATAACACATACATCCGCTTTTTGCAAGTCAATTTCAGTCATTTCCCAAAAAAATTTTGTTTTTTTCAAAAATTCTATTGACAATATATGTTGTTTATGCTATACTGTATGTATTGTTGATACGGCTCCTTGGTCAAGCGGTTAAGACTTCGGCCTCTCACGCCGACAACGCGGGTTCGATTCCCGCAGGAGTCACCAATCCCCAAAAAATACAGTCTGTGTTCAGACTGTATTTTTTTATTCCTCATAAAGCCTTATTGTCATTGCCGAAAGCTTAGGAAGCGTAAAGCCGCCCGGATCAATTTCCGTATTGACCATCTGCGTGCCTCCGAATATATCCCAGTCCGTATTAAGCAGAATTTCGGCGTTCCTGCCCTTGTACTTCTCTATAGCAAAGTCACTGTCAACGCCGCTGAAATTAAACACCGCAATCAGCCTTTCATGTTCGGATATTCTTTCATAGGCATATATACATTCGGATACCGCATGACATTCAAGCCATTCGAAGCCGTCCTCTGCCATCTCACGCTCATAAAGTGCCGGATGCTCAAGATACATATGATTGAGCCTCTTCATATATGTGAAAAAGCTGTCATGGGCAGGATATTTCAGTATGTCCCAGTCCTGCGCCCTGTCCTCGTCCCATTCGCGCAGCTGCCCGAGCTCACTGCCCATAAAGATCAACTTCTTTCCGGGATGGGTATACATGTACATATACATCGCCCTCGCCTGCGGGAACTTATCCTCATATTCACCGTGCATCTTCTGCATTACCGTCGCCTTGCCGTGGACATTCTCGTCATGGGAAAGAGCCAGCATAAAGTTCTCGCTGTAAAAATACATCATTGAAAATGTAAGTGTATGGTAGCTGCCGCCTCTGAACAGCGGATCGGTTCTGAAATAATTGAGCGTGTCATTCATAAAGCCCATATCCCATTTGTAATCAAAGCCCAGTCCGTCATATTCAACGGGTGCCGTCACCTTCACAAAGCTTGTGGAATCCTCGGCGATAAGAATACAGTCCGGTATCCGCTCCTTCAGTCCCTTATTCATTGTTTTGATAAAATCTGTTCCCTTGCGGTTCACACCCCTGCTTTCATCTCCCATCCAGTATATTATACGGCTTACAGCATCCATTCTCAGTCCGTCAAAATGGTATTCCTTCAGCCAGTAATACGCATTTGACATCAGAAAGCTTGCCGTCTCCCCCTTAGCATGGTTGAAGTTGCAGCTGCCCCATTCGCTTATGCCCACATCCTTATGAGGATATTCGTAAAGCGGCGTGCCGTCCAGCTCCCTAAGCCCGTAGCTGTCGGCTGTAAAATGAACCGGAACAAAGTCAAGGATTACTCCGATATTGCTCCTGTGACACTTATCAACAAACTCCATAAGCTGCGCAGCCGTTCCGTAGCGTGAGGTAGGCGCGTAAAATCCGCTGTTCATATAGCCCCATGACGCGTCAAGCGGATGCTCCGCTATCGGCATAAGCTCTATGTAGTTATAGCCTGTATCGAGGCAATAAGCAATGAGCATATCTGCTATTTCGGAATAGTTGTACCAGCTGCCGTCCGCCTTTGTTTTCCACGAGCCGAGATGTACCTCGTACACATTCATAGGTCTGTTCATGCAGTTGTTTCTGTTTGCCATCCATTCATCGTCATTAAAGCGGTATTCTCCAAGCTCCCTTATAACCGAATTATGTCCCGGGCGCATCTCCATCCCGTAACCGTATGGATCGCAATGATCAACGCATTTCCCGTTCTTGTCATATATTCTGAAAATATACGGCTGTCCGGGATGCGCGTTATCTGCAAAGCATTCAAAAAAGCGCCAGTCGCACACAGGCATCATTTCAAGCTCTTTCCATCCGCTGAATTCTCCCAGAAGCGTAACCTTAGACGCATTCGGCGCATAGATGCGGAACACGAAGCCGTTTCCCATTCTGTGTACACCCAGATATTCATATATCTCAAAATTCCACCCTCCGTAGAAGCTTTTTATATCCATGAAAATTTATCCTCCGAATTAATTGACTACAGTCGTTTTTTATGATAAAATATACATGGGTAATTATAAAAGATTTAATATCAGTATACAACCGACAATTTTAATCTACAGTCAAATATACGACATTTATCGCAAATTGTCTACTTAAACGGAGGATACCAATGGATTTACGCATAAAAAGAACCACGGAGAACATACGCGAGGCATTTATTAAGCTGCGCAGCAAAAAAGCGATTGAAAAAATCAGCGTAAAGGAGCTTGCCGACCTTGCAAACATCAATAAGGCTACCTTTTATCTGCACTACAAGGATATATATGATCTTGCCGATACCATGGAACGCACGCTCATAGATGAGATTTTCAGTGCGATTGACCGCCCCGATCTGTTTCTTGATAACCCCGGCAAATTTACCGCCGATCTGTTCAAGGCATACATAAAGATACAGCCGCTTGCCGATATTATTTTCTCCGGCAGCCGCCGCCATTCTCTGATTGACAATATAGAAATTAAAATGCGCAGGGTGCTTTCGGAAAAATATCCGGATCTTAAGGACAATGTGAGATTGAATATTCTCTTGTCCTACGAAATCCAGGGAGCATACTACGCATATTCCCAAAATAAGGATAAATATGATTACGATACGCTTATACAAATCATAAGCGGTGCGTCGGAGGCGCTCAGCACTCTTTCGTAACAAGCGTGAAAACGGCTCCGGCGCATTCACCGGAGCCTCCCTTTCAATTATACGTCCTCACAGCGTTCAGCACCGCGATAATCATCACTCCGACATCCGCAAATACCGCAAGCCACATATTCGCAAGACCGAGCGCCCCCAGTGCCAGACAGATAAGCTTTACGCCGAGCGCAAAATATATATTTTCATATACTATTCTCATACATTTTTTCGATATTCCTACCGCCTTTGCAATTTTAAGCGGATCGTCATCCATAAGCACTATGTCCGCCGCTTCAATCGCCGCGTCTGAGCCGAGCGCGCCCATCGCTATGCCCACATCGGCGCGTGCAAGCACCGGAGCGTCGTTTATGCCGTCACCGACAAACGCAAGAACCTCCTTCTCGCCCTTGCAGCTCAGCAGCTTCTCGACCATATCCACCTTATCCGCAGGCAGAAGTCCGCTGTAAACCTCGTCAATACCAACCGCTTTGGCAACAGGCTGCGCCACTTCGGCTGTATCACCTGTGAGCATAACCGTCTTTTTGATACCCGCTCTCTTCAGCTCCGCTGCCGCCAGCTCAGAGGTTGGCTTTATAACATCCGAAATCAGTATATGCCCCGCATAGCTTCCGTCTACAGCTATATGCACGATCGTTCCCGGCTTATGGCAGTTATGATAATCAATATTAAGCTCCCGCATCAGCTTTTCATTTCCGACCGCAAGCTCTTTTCCGTCTATTACCGCCTTTATTCCAAGTCCGGCAAGCTCCTTGACCTCAGTTACCCTTGAGGTATCCGGCGTTGTCTTACACGCATTCCTTATACTGTTTGCAATCGGATGATTTGAACCGCTTTCGGCAAGCGCCGCATATTCCAAAAGCTGCTGCTGCTCCATGCTGTTATGATGAACGCCCTCCACCTCAAATACTCCGCGGGTTATTGTTCCGGTTTTGTCAAATACAACATACTTTGTTCTCGCCAGTGTTTCAAGATAATTTGAGCCCTTTATCAGGATACCGCGTCTGCCTGCTCCGCCTATCCCTGAAAAAAAGCTCAGCGGTATGCTTATCACAAGCGCGCACGGGCAGCTTATTACAAGGAACGTCAGCGCGCGCATAATCCAGCTTCCCCACTCCGGAGCCGTATGCGTTATCCCCAGCCTTACAAGCGGCACCGCCAGAGCAAGCGCCAGAGCACCAAAAGATACGGCAGGCGTATAATAGCGCGCGAATTTTGTTATAAAATTCTCCGACCTTGATTTTCTTGAGCCGGATTCCTCAACAAGCTCCATAATTCTCGCCGCTGTGGAGCGGTCAAACTCCTTTGTGGTGCGTATCCTTATAAGTCCGGTCATATTTATGCTTCCGCTGTGAACCTCAGTACCGGGCGCTGCGTCTGCCGGAAGGCTTTCTCCGGTGAGCGCGGATGTATCAAGCGTGGTTGTGCCGTCGGTGATGATACCGTCAATCGGGATTCTTTCGCCCGGTCTTACTATGATTTCCCGTCCGACCTCCACATCGTATGGGTCAATCTCAACAATCCGACCGTCCTCTTCAACATTTGCCGTATCCGGACATATATCCATAAGGGCGCTTATATCGCGCCGGCTCTTTCCCACCGCAATGCTCTGGAACAGCTCCCCTATCTGATACAACAGCATAACCGCCGCGCCCTCTCCGAACTCTCCCAACGCTAACGCGCCGATTGTTGCAGCCGACATCAGAAAGTTTTCGTCAAACATCTGACGGTTCAGTATTCCCTTACCCGCTTTTATGAGTATATCATAGCCGATTATCAGATACGGAATCAGATACATTATAAGCTCCGCCCACTGCGGCATTTCAGTCAGCCGCGAAATTGTTCCTGCAGCAACAAGCGTTATAACCGACGCGCCTATCCTCCATAACGTCTTTTTCTGTTTCTTATTCATATTCCGTATATCTCACATTCCGATTCCACTCTGCGGCAGTTCTTAAGAACCTCCTGCATAACCGTCTTTGGGTCTGCCCCCTCCTCAAATTCAACAAACATTTTAAGCGCCATGAAGTTTACCGCCGCTTTTGCGACTCCTGCCGTGTTGTTTGCTGCCGTTTCCATCTTATTCGCGCAGTTTGCGCAGTCCACATCAATTTTATAGCTTCTTTTCATTTCAATTGCTCCTTCCTCTTAATATTGAACATATGAGCAGTTGTTCATATGTTCAATTAAATTATATCATCATATATATTCTTTGTCAATAGGATTTTAAAATTTCACGGCATAAAAAATGCACAAAATCCAAAAAGAATTTTGTGCATTCTAACCCTGTCAATGACAGCCGCCGCATGAACCGCACGGGCTGTCCGATCCGCAGTGATACTCACCGTTCTCATGATGCGCACATGCAATATCGGGATCATACTGTAATGTACCCTCAAGCCACTGCTGTATAACCTTATCGCATTCACCCGTTACACCGCCGAATACAAATATGCGTTCAGCCTCCAGAGCGCTCCTTGCGCCCCCGCCTATTCCGCCGCAGATTACAGCTCCCACGCCCTGCTCCTTTAAGAAGCCGACGATCGCGCCGTGTCCCTGTCCGTTTGTTTTTACAACCTCCTGAGCGCTGATGTCATTGCCGACAAAGGTATATATCTTAAATTCCTCGCTGTGTCCAAAATGATCAAACACCATGCCGTCCTTATGCGATACCGCAATCTTAAACGGCGTCATATCCTTTTTATAGCTGTCCTCATGCAGCGCCTTCAGTATATCCGTAAAGGATGCAAGACAGCTGCTGTCTGCCTCCTCAACTCTGCCCTTGTCGCAAAGCGATGCAATCCCGGGATCAATCGGAATCCTGCCTATGAGAGGAATACCGTACTCCGCCGCCGTCTCCTCAACATGACTCTCGCCGAATACCTTTATTTCCTTGCCGCAGTCGGGGCATCTGAGATAGCTCATATTTTCAACCATACCAAGAATCGGTATATCCATCATATTTGCCATGTTGACCGCCTTTTCAACGATCATATTTACAAGCTCCTGAGGCGACGCCACTATTATAATACCGTCAACCGGAAGCGACTGGAATACGGTAAGCGGCACATCGCCCGTACCCGGAGGCATATCCACAAACATAAAGTCAACATCCCCCCAGATTACCTCAGTCCAGAACTGCTCAACAACGCTTGAAATTACCGCGCCTCTCCAGATCACCGGCTGATTTTCGCTTTCCAGCAGAAGATTGAGCGACATTATATCAATATCATTTCTTGACGTTGCCGGTATCAGACCCAGCTCAGTCGCCGATGCTCTTTCATTTATTCCGAACATCTTCGGGATTGACGGACCTGTTATATCCGCATCCAACACCGCGGTCTTATAACCGTTTTTCTGCGCAAGACAGGCAAGCATAGATGTAACCAGTGACTTTCCTACGCCGCCCTTGCCGCTTACTATCCCTATTACCTTTCTTATATGACTCAGCTGATGGGGCTGCTTCCTCATATCCTGCGGTGCGCATCTTTCACCGCAGCTCTCGCCGCAGCTGCCGCACTCATGTGTACATTCACTCATTCTGTATCTCTCCTATATCTTTATTTTATTTGTCTTATCCATTATATCATATTCCCCGAAAAATTGCAAGGATTTAAAGCTTTGAGTTTCCCCATTTTTTTCAGCATTTTTTCAGCTATTATTCCCACTCGGCAAATTTTTCTTAATGTTAAATTTATTTATTTAAGGTATGATTTTTAAATCGCTCCTTATTAGACACTAATTATTCTGTTGATGTTATCCCTAAAATTTCTTCATATTTTTCCTGTGTTCTATTTCGATTAAAATTTATACTCATCTTTATTTGGTACTTCTCTCAACAATTCATTTTCCAAAAATTTGTATATTTCATTTCTCTGTTCTTTTCCTTGCTTGTTCTTTATATCATCTCTATATAGCAAGCCTAACCAACTTGATGACGTGTGCTAGTTGACGGTATTAAAAGTAAAGGCGGTTGGCTATTTCAATCCACACCCTCCGCGAGGAGGGCGACATGGCTATGAAACTGTCGAACTTGTAGAGATAGATATTTCAATCCACACCCTCCGCGAGGAGGGCGACTATTTACGTACACCCGAAGCAGATGACACAGCTAAATTTCAATCCACACCCTCCGCGAGGAGGGCGACACTGGATTTCTTGCACAAAAAACAAAGGCGAGATATTTCAATCCACACCCTCCGCGAGGAGGGCGACAAAATTCTGCCGCCCGGACTACAGTATTTTAGAATTTCAATCCACACCCTCCGCGAGGAGGGCGACGCAGAAACGGGACAGGAAATG
>JAQXTR010000029.1 GCA_029219585.1 Clostridiales bacterium | reverse complement strand
AGCATAAAGTCTGCCGTCCGGTCCGATATTAAGCCATGAAATATCGTCACCTACTGTCCATACCTTATAGCCCTGCTCCTTAAGATACTCCGGCGGAATAAGCATTGCAAGGTTTGTCTTACCGCACGCTGACGGGAATGCTGCGCAGATATACTTAACCTCACCCTGCGGATTCTCAAGACCGAGAATGAGCATATGCTCAGCCATCCAGCCCTGATTCTTACCGAGGTATGACGCAATTCTGAGCGCAAAGCACTTCTTACCGAGAAGTACGTTGCCGCCGTATGCCGAGTTAACTGACATGATTGTGTTATCCTGCGGGAACTGAACTATATATCTCTCCTCAGGATTTACGTCCTTCTTAGCATGGAGACACTTAACAAATTCTGCATCAGGATCATTTCCGAGCTGATCCATAACCTTCTGACCGATTCTTGTCATAATAGCCATGTTAAGTACAACATATATTGAATCTGTAAGCTCAATACCAATCTTTGAGAACGGTGAACCTACCGGACCCATTGAGTACGGAATTACATACATTGTTCTGCCTTCCATTGAGCCTGTGTACAAAGCATTGAGCTTAGCATACATCTTTGACGGCTCCATCCAGTTATTGATCGGACCGGCTTCAACCTCTGTCGGTGTACAAATAAATGTTCTGTCCTCTACACGAGCAACATCGTTCGGAGCTGTTCTGTGATAGTAGCAGCCCGGGAGCTTTTCCTCGTTGAGCTTAATCATCTCACCTGTAGCAACAGCCTCAGCTCTTAATTCCTCAAGCTGCTTCTCTTCACCTGTGATCCACTCAACCTTTGCCGGCTTACACATAGCGACCATTTCGTCAAGCCATGCAAGCACTGTCTTGTTTTCTGTCATGGTAAAATCCTCCTACATAAAAATTTATCATAAACAATAGTTTTATGTCCTTGTTCAAATTCAATTCATCATCTACCTTGAACTATTTTATATTATACCATAAATTTTGCATTTTGAAAAGTAGTATCACAAAAATTTAATTTTTTTCGTTATTTAATGCTAAAATCACTCATTTAACTCACCCCGTTTCACCACATTGCACAAACTCATACAAGCTATTTTACGCAAATTTTTATTATAACTTTCTTTGATAAACTGAATTTTCTTGTTTTAAATTATGAAATAATACTTGAAAATCATGTTGAAATATGGTACAATAGATTTTGTGATAATCGAAAGGGTGATATAATGAAGGGTGCAATTTTTGATGTTGACGGAACAATTCTTGACTCTATGGGAGTCTGGGTCGATATTACCGATGTATTTTTTTCTTCGCACGGTGTAAAAATATCACCGGAGGATAATCTGAAATACCAAAGCATGACGCTTGAAGAAACTCTTCCTCAGATCCGGAAGGACTACCTTCCCTATATGAACATTGAGGATATGCTTGCGGAGTTTTTGAAGCTGACAAGGAAAGCCTACCGCGATACCATTCCCGCAAAGCACGGAGTATGCGAATATATAAGAAGGCTTCATTCCGACGGTGTTAAGATTGCCGTTGCTACGTCGGGCTTTAAGGAGCTGTGCCAATCGGCATTCAAAAGACTGGGCATTTTTGACCTGGTTGACGCCTACGCATTTTCAGCTGAGGTCGGATGCAGCAAAGCGCAGCCGGATATATATCTTCTCGCGGCTCAGAGACTTGGTCTTGAACCAAAGGATTGTACGGTATATGAGGACATTATCACAGGAATAATGAGCGCAAAGCAAGCCGGTTTTGAAACCGTGGCTGTTTATGACACAACCAACGCTCAGGATAAAGAAAGGCTCTTACGGTGTTCCGATCACTATATTACGGGGTGGACGGAATTGCTGAGCAAATAAATCGGGCATAACGGGTGCAAGACCGTTATGCCTTTTATTTACCTTAAGCGTGGTCTGCCATTTCCCGGCACTTGTTATATTACACAGCTTGTTGTATTTTCCCCGACACAAAGCCCCTTACGGAATTCAACCGCAAGGGGCTTTAGGTTATAGTTTATTGTATCACTTAATTACTCGATTATTCTCTTTGCACCGAGATAGCAGTTTGAATAGTAACCGCTTTCTATTGTTGAATATTTTATTACGTCACCTGTTCGCGGCGAATGAATCATCATGCCGTTACCCACATACATTCCGACATGTGACGGTGAATTGCCCGAACCAAAGTAAACAAGGTCGCCCGGCTTAAGCTCGGCTTTTGAAACAAAGCGTCCGTCATTGTCCCATTGAGTATATGTAGTTCTTGTAAGACTGTAGCCGTTCTGTCCGTAAATATACTGAACAAATCCCGAGCAGTCGAATCCGCGTGTTGTTGTACCGCCCCATACATACGGCGTTCCCCGCAGACTGTCGGCAAGATCAAGAATTGACTGCACCGTCGGGTTCGATGAAGTTCCCGCTTTACTCTCTGTAACTGTAGGAAGAATAGTCTTGTTATCCTTATAATCATATTTAAAATCCACAGGCAAGCTGTAAACTTCCGAGCCGTCTGAAAGAACAGCTCCTACTATAATGGAATAATCACCATTTGACAAAGCACTGCTTGTAACAGTAACGCTGGTATTATCCACATCCTTTAAAAACACTGCTTTGGCGGATGAATCCTTAATAATTACATGATATAAAGCTGCGTTTTCGGTTCCTGACCACTCAACATCAAAGCTCTGAGCAGTGATTGTAGCTCCGCTCTGAGGTAAAGTTATGACCGGCATTGACTGTGTTGCATAGGTCGGTCTGCCGAATTTCTCATATGAACGGTTTATACTTACAATTGCCTGCTCTCTTGAAGTTGCCTCAAGGGGCTGAAGAGTGTCATCCGTCACTCCTGTCATAAGCTCATAATTAAGCGCTGTATTTACTGAAGACATCGCCCATGAGCTGACATCATGACCATCGGCAAAAGCGTCTACATATGCTGTATCAGCGCCATCGGCAATGTTGAAGTTTACCTCACTTGCTGTAAGCGTGCTGATAAGCATTTTTGCCATTTCTTCTCTTGTAACCAATCTCTCAGGAGTAAATTTAGTATCATCAGTACCGTTAACGATACCGTAATTATATGCCTGAGCTACAGCAACACTGTCTGTGTCTGTAAACGGTGATCCGGCCGGAACCGGAACAACCTCATCGGTAAGCTTTTTGTACAAATTCATTGCAAGTTCGCAGAATTCCTCACGAGTGATGGAATCCTTTAGATTGTTCGATACAACCGAATATGAAACCAAGCCTGCTTCACTGGCTGACTGATATCCCGAAACAGCCCAGCCGCTCAGATCGGCAGCCATCGCTGTACTTGATAATACAGTAGTTAATGAAATTGCACTGAGAATCATTTTCTGTACGATTTTCATAAAGAATTAATCTCTCCTTTTCTCCTCAATACTGAGGACCCACCGGCTGTCCGCATTCAAAATCCTGCGGGCCGGAATTGCCTTTCTCCGAATCCGTTCTGTATCGGATTCTCAAAATCTTCTTCTTCGTGATACGTTCTTTTTTCTCTTGCTTTTCAATCAACAATAAATAAACTATTTTTTTTGTAAGACATACTCCGATTTCGTCTTACTCCGCTATTATACCAATTTTTTATCGGCTTGTCAAGCTTTTTTGAAAAAAAATTACGAAATTGTTACGACTATTCTTAATAATTCTTAACATTTTAATAATATACACACTTGCATTCAGCCGCGCGCCGTGTTATAATACATTACATCAAATAAATACAGCAAAGAGGTATAAAGCAATGGAACTTAAGGAAAAATACACTATAGATGATCTTCGCGCCATTCTTATCAGGCTGAGAGAGCCTGACGGCTGCCCATGGGACAGGGCTCAAACACATCAGTCAATAAAAAAGAGCCTGATAGAGGAAACCTATGAGGCTATTGACGCTCTTGATTTCGGTGACGATCACGCCTTTGCCAATGAGCTGGGCGATGTTCTGCTCCAGGTTGTGTTCCACGCACGGCTGGCAGAGGAGCGCGGGGCATTCAACTTTGATGATGTCGTAACGGAAATCTGCACAAAGCTCATTACAAGACACACCCATGTTTTCGGCAAGGATCATGCCGGAACGGTTGAAGAATCCCTTGAAACGTGGGAGAAGAACAAGAAAAAAGAAAAGAATATCAGCACCTATACCGAAGCGCTGGAGGACGTTCCGAAATATCTTCCCGCCCTTATGCGTGCAGAAAAAATCCAGAAAAAAGCGCGTGGATTCGGATTCGATTGGGATAATATTAACGGCGTCTATGAAAAGCTCGCAGAGGAAACGGAGGAACTGAAGGAGGCGCAAAAGGAAGAAATTGATGAGCATATCCGCGAAGAATACGGCGATCTGCTGTTCACGGTTGTCAATCTCGGAAGATTTCTCGGCACCGATCCGGAAACAGCTCTGACTGCCGCTTCAAATAAATTTATCAATCGTTTCAAAAAAATGGAGGAAACGGCGCTTGAAGAAGGAAAAGACCTTGCAAAAATGACACCGGCAGATCTGGAGCTGCTGTGGAATTCCGCAAAATAACCCTTGGAATTTACAGATTTTTTACTTTTTAATAAAAAATCTTGCAAGAAAGTATTGACATTCCACTTTTTTTGTACTAAAATAGGTGTTGTATTTACCGGTGCTTTATGATTACCGGATAATAATCACAAATTTAACAGGAGGAAAATTATAATGAATAAGCATGAATTAATTTCAGCTATTGCACAGAATGCAGAATTATCAAAGAAGGACGCAGAGAGCGCTTTAGCAGCAACAATCAATGCAATTTCAAAGGCTCTTGCTGAGGGTGATAAGGTTCAGCTCGTCGGTTTCGGTACTTTTGAATTAAGAGAAAGAGCGGCAAGAACAGGCAAGAACCCGAGAACATGCGAGATTATAGAAATCGCCGCATCAAGGGTACCGGCATTCAAGGCCGGAAAAGCTCTGAAGGACATCGTAAACGGCTAATCATTTCAGACAGAATAACACATTATTGAGACGAACAGCCATCGGCAGTTCGTCTCTTATAATATACAAACAGAGGTATTATATGAGAATAGATAAATTTCTTAAGGTTTCACGGCTTATAAAACGCCGTTCGGTTGCAAACGAAGCCTGCGACAGCGGCAGAATCGCAGTCAACGGCAGACCGGTCAAGGCATCCTATGACGTTAAAACAGGAGATATTATTGAAATCACGCTCGGCGAACGCGTCAGCCGGTATGAGGTCACGGCAATCGCAGAGCACGTGCTGAAAAGCGATGCAGCATCACTTTATAAGCAGCTGTAATTTATCGCATATATTCCCTTCCGGCACAATATAAATAATTAAAGAAAAATAAAATTTATGCTGAAGGGAAATGATGATATGATAAAAAATGAAGCATCCGCACAGGCAAAGCACTCACTTATGCTTGAGGACAGAAATAAAATGACGCTGTCAGGCGTCAAGGAGGTTACGAGCTTTTCCGATACCTCAGTCACCTTGAAAACAGTTCTCGGCTTACTCCTTATTCAGGGTAAGGGACTTAATATCAGCAGGCTTAACACCGATACCGGAGAGCTGAATGTAAACGGCGAAATAAATATTATGCGTTATTCGAAGGATAAACGCAGCGGCGGATTTTTTGAAGGTCTGTTCAGATGAATCAGGGCATAAGAGCGGCGCTGATTACCATGCTGTGCGGTGCTGCCATTATGTTGGCGTGGGATATTCTTCATGGACTCCGCCATTCATTCTTCCGCGGAGTATTTGCAAATTTCCTGCTCGACACCGTATGGTGGGTATTTGCAGCATCCGGATTTATCGGCTGCACATGGTATGCCAACCACATGGATCTCAGAGCGTTTATCTGGGCATCCCTTTTTATAGGCGCTGTTTTGTATCATATTATCCTGTCCGGAGCGGTAAGATTGCTTTTTTGCGGCATTTTTGATATTTTTTTTAAAATAATTAAATTTATTTTTAAAATACTCTTGACACCGGCGGTATTTTTGTATAAAATTCTATTAGTACCGTTTGCAGGGATATGCAAACACATTTTGAAGCGAGGTGGCAGCCGATGAAGGAACTAAACAACAGGCTTTTGGATTTTCTTGAGCTGCATAAGCGGGGTATTCTGCTGTGGGCGGTAATTACGGCCTCGGTCGGAATGCTGTTCAAAGGAGCTATGCAGCGTCCTCAGATTAATCAATACAGAGCTGAGATTGCGGAGCTTAATGATAAAATTCAGCTCGAACGCGACCGTCAAGCAGAAATTGATGATCTTAAAACCAAGGTCAACACGGATGAGTATATTGAAAAAATTGCATCTGAAAAGCTTGGTCTTGTAAAAAGCAACGCAAAGATATTTATAGATGTTTCAGATGATAATTGACGGGGGTATTTTTTAAATGGCGCAGATAGACAGCATTCTTGAAGGAGTCGTAACAAGCGTTATGCCGTTCGGGGCATTTATTGATCTCGGTTCAAAGGAATCGGGACTTGTACATATCTCAGAGCTTTCAAATGAGTATGTTCAGGACATTAATGAGTTTATAAAAAAGGGTGATAAGGTAAAGGTTAAGGTTATCCGCATAGACAGCAACGGCAAGATAAGCCTTTCAATGAAACAGGCGGAGGATGATAAAAAACCGACTCGCGAAAAACAGGAAAGGCATAAAAAGACTTCCGCGCGTCCCGATTACTTCGATTGGAGCGCTCGTCCCGCCGAGGAGCTTTCTTTTGAAGACAAGCTTTCAAAGTTCAAGCACGAAAGCGAAGAAAAGATACGTGACAGCAAACGCCGCATGGAGAACAAACGCTCCGGCGGTTATTCCAGAAAAGGATATTAACAAATAAAACGCGGATAAGATCGTGGATTTTATCCGCATTTTTGCAGGAAAGAGTGGTTTTTTGAATAAGACAACCCGGAAACCGCGCGTTATGTTGGGAAGACTTCTGCGAGAGCGTATACTGCCGGTGCTCGGCGCGCTTATCGTATTCCTTGTAAGTCTCTCGGTTCTGTACGCAGGAGAAAATGTCGGTCTGAGTGATAACGGAGATTTCAGACGCGTGCTGCTTACAAATAACATAGAGTATGCCGACGAAACAGATCACTATTATCTGTTCAAGCAGGATTATGTTATGAAGCTCGCAGATGCAGACTCCCTCCCCTCCGCTATGGCTGAAGCATGGAAAACGAATATGGAGGAGGAAATATATTCCTCTCCGCATTTTCTGATTATAAAGCTTTCAAAGGAACTGAATATTATTGCCAACGCAGCCGCCGGCAGACCGCTTACAAATTATAATATTGCATATATGGCGCTACTGTATATTTTTATGCTTTCAGTTGCAGCGTGGGTTATCTTCACGTTCTTTGCAGATTCAAAAATAAGAATACAGCTGGCTGTTTTTGTGTTGTTTATTTTTATTTTCTGCGACGGGGGGTATCTGCTGTACTTCAATTCCTTCTACGGTGAACCTCTGCAGTATACGGCACTGATGATGCTTATTTCCTTCGGCATGCTTATTTACAAGCGTCCGAGTGTACCTAAGGTCATAGGCTTCTATGTTTCGCTTTACTTCTTTGCCGGGGCAAAGCTTGCAAACATCCCCTATTCCCTTCTGGCAGCGCTCCTGGCAGTCTTTATTGTGGTTATGCGCCGTGA
This sequence comes from Clostridiales bacterium, assembly GCA_029219585.1. Taxonomy (GTDB): domain Bacteria; phylum Bacillota; class Clostridia; order UBA1381; family UBA1381; genus Ornithomonoglobus. The sequence goes on along the minus strand of JAQXTR010000029.1, from coordinate 36,407 downwards.
TTTCATATTCAGAGCCGGAGTTATACTTTCTGCGCTTATATGTGTTATGTGCATAGGCAGACTGTACAGCTCCATACCGCAATGGATGGATCGCGATACCACATATCAGTCGGTGTTTCTCGGCATTACAAAAGGCAGCGCATCGCCGGAGGCAGATTTGGAGGAGCTGGGCGTAGATCCCAAATATGCCTCTCTTGCAGGAACTCACGCATATATGGATGAAAATGAATATCCTATAGATATAAGTACACCGGAATTTGAACGCGACTTCTATGAGAGGGTAGATAAGCTTGACATAGCCATGTTCTATCTGCATCATCCTTTAAGACTTATTAAGGAGCTTAGCCGTGCAATAGAAAACTCCGCGTATATAAGGCCGCCTGTGGTAGGAAATTCGGCGCAGACACCTATGGAGCTTACCGATAAATTCAGCCGCTGGTCGCATATACGTGTGGCATTACGATTTTTATATTCGCCGTGGGTGATATTTCCGGCGTTTATAATAATCACGCTGTACATGATATTTATGAATGTTTTCTATATCCACAACCACAAAATAGAAACTCCCGCAAAGAAATATATGATATGCGCTCTTGATGTGCTGATTCTGGGACTGTGGATCAACCTTGTCCTCCCTATTCTGTGCAACGGTGAGGGCGATATTGCAAAGCATATGTTCCTTTTTACAAACTGCATTGATATATTATTCTTTGTTTGTATTCTGGGAATAATAATTCAGCCGATAAAAAAGATGCTCGGCTCTGCCGCTGCCATTGCTGCGCTGACGGGAATATTTTATATACGTTTCCCTGTACAGACCATTACCTTCGGCTCGCTTGACGGAGAGCCGATAACATGGGAAATCTTCGAACAATACAATGACGGCACAGAGCTTTTGATTACCAGGGACTGTATTGCATATATGCCCTTTGACAGCGAAAATAACAGCTGGGAGGAGAGTGAGCTGCGCAGCTGGCTTAACAATGAGTTTCTTTCCGGATTTTCGGAGGATGAAAAATCAAAGCTCGTACGCGTCACAAACGAGGTGGTTCTGACGTATGACGAGAGAGGCAAGGCTGTTGCCGGCAATCATGCCCACTATTGGAACTTTACGCGTTCCCTTGTTTCTGATATGGCAAAAACGGCATATCATTACTATCCGGAGGATCTTGTATTTCTCCCCACGCTTGATATGATGAAAAAAATCAATTTTTCGGATTCGTACTGGATTTTGTGTCCGTACACAGCCAACAACTATATGGAACGCTTTATGAATAAGGACGGCTTTATTCTTCACACAGACGTAAAGAACAGCAAGGGTGTAAGAGCCGTTATAAGAATAAACAGATAATGAACGGAGGAGCCAATGAAGAAGGATAATTATACAATGCTCACGGATTTTTACGAAATCACTATGGCAAACGGATTTTTTAAGGAAGGCTTTAAGGACAGAATTGTTTACTTTGATATGTTCTTCCGCTCTGTTGCGGATGACGGCGGCTTTGCGATTATGGCCGGAGTTGAACAGATGACAGAATATCTGCGCGAGCTGCATTTTGAGCCTGAGGATATTGAATACCTCCGGTCAAAGAATATGTTTGATCCGGAATTTATAGACTATCTTGAAGACTTTAAATTTGAATGCGACGTATGGGCGATCCCGGAGGGTACGCCTATATTCCCCGGCGAGCCTATTGTAACGGTACGCGGTCCGTCCGTTCAGGCACAGTTTGTTGAAACAATGCTTCTGCTTATAATAAACTTTCAGACGCTTATCGCTACAAAGACCAACCGTATTGTACGTGCCTCGGGCGGACGGGCGGTTATGGAATTCGGTGCGCGCCGCGCCCAGGGGGCATACGCGGCGGTCTACGGGGCAAGAGCGGCATATATTGCCGGAGCTGCGGGAACGTCGAATGTCCTCACTGATGAAAAATTCGGTATCCCCGCGCTCGGAACCATGGCACACAGCTGGATTCAGATGTTTGATACAGAGTATGAGGCATTTGCGGCATATGCGCGTAACTATCCCGATGATACAACTCTCCTTATTGATACCTATAATGTTCTTAAATCAGGGCTGCCGAACGCAATAAGGGTATTTGATGAGATATTGAAGCCTATGGGAAAGCGCCCTAAAGGAGTGCGGATCGACTCGGGTGATATTACCTATCTATCAAAAAAATGCCGCCGCATACTTGACGAGGCAGGTTATCCCGACTGCTCAATCGTCGCTTCAAACTCGCTTGACGAATATATCATAAGCGATATGCTGCGTCAGGGAGCGCAGATAGATTCCTTCGGGGTCGGAGAAAGACTTATCACCTCAAAATCCAATCCGGTTATGGGAGGCGTTTATAAGCTTGTGGCAGTGGAGCGTGAGGACGGCAGCATTATACCGAAAATCAAAATCAGCGAAAATGTTGCAAAAATTACAACCCCGTGCTTCAAGCAGGTATACCGCTTATATGACAAGGATACGTCAAAGGCTCTCGCTGACGTTGTAACCCTTCACGGCGAAACAATCAACGCAGAAGAACCGTATGAAATCTTTGATCCCCAATTCACATGGAAGCATAAGAAAATAACAGACTTCTATGCGCGTCCGCTTTTAAAGAGAATTTTTAAAAAGGGCGAATGTGTTTATGAATCGCCGTCCGTACAGGTGCTAAGGGAATATTGCCGTATGGAGATAGACGGTCTGTGGGATGAGCTTAAACGCTTTGAAAATCCGCACAAATATTATGTGGATCTTTCAAGGCAGCTTTGGGAAATAAAAAACGAGCTGCTGCGCAGCACGTCTGTGGAATGAGATGAATTGAAATGGAAACAAAAATTTTAGGAACCGATAAGGAATCAATTGAGCTTGCGGGACGCATTCTTGCGCAGGGCGGACTTGTCGCGTTTCCGACCGAAACAGTTTACGGTCTTGGAGGAAGCGCATTCAACCCCGAATCTGTCAGGAATATATACGAGGCTAAGGGCAGACCGTCCGACAATCCGCTTATCGTCCATATCGCAGCGCTTGATACGCTGCCGGAGCTTGCGGAGGATATAAGCGATAAGGCAAAGGCGCTTATCCATGCCTTTATGCCCGGACCCTTTACTATAATATTAAAGAAAAGCGGCTTAATACCCGATGAGGTAACAGCCGGCATGGACACTGTCGCAATACGTTTCCCCGTCAACGAAACGGCGCAGAAGCTGATTAAAGCCGCAGGCGTGCCAATAGCGGCGCCGAGCGCCAATCTTTCGGGCAAGCCGAGTCCTACAAGGGCAAAGCACGTCATTGACGACATGACAGGGAGAATTCCCGCGATTATAGACGGCGGCGGCTGCGCTGTCGGAGTTGAATCAACCATTGTTGATGCATCAGAGGAAATTCCCGTTCTTCTCCGCCCGGGCGGCATAACCTATGAAATGATTGCGGATGTTGTGCCGGACGCTGTAATTGATCCGCACATACTCCAATCTCTTACAGACGGTGAAAAGCCGCCGTGTCCGGGCATGAAATACAAGCATTACTCCCCCGATGCTGAGGTTACCGTAATTGAGGGGAGCATGAAAGCGGTAAAGGAAGAAATAGATAAAAAATTAAAGGAAAATGCAGATAAAATTTGCGGAGTGCTTACCATGTCCGACAACGCATATGACAGTGCCGTAATACTGCACGGCGGCATGACAAACAAAGAGTACGCAAAAAACCTTTTCGACTGTCTCAGAAAATTTGACGAGCTTGGGGTTGAAATTGTATATGCCGAATTTGAAAACCGCGACGGATACGGTCTTGCAATAAAAAACAGACTGTACAAGTCCGCTGCCCATAGAGTAATTTATGTATAAGGAGCTGATATGAATGGCTGAGAAACCGATGAAAATATTATTTGTATGTACGGGCAACACCTGCCGCAGTGCAATGGCGGCTGCAATGATGAACGATATTGCCGTGAAAAACGATCTGAATGTCCTGATTGACAGTGCCGGGGTTTTCGCCGGGATCGGAGAAAAGGCAAGTGATGAGGCAATACAGGCAATGGCAAAGCGCGGTATTGATCTTACCGGGCACCGCACAAAGCCGCTTACGGATGAGCTTATCGGGATGGCAGATATTATCCTCACAATGACAAAGGCACATAAACAGCTTATCTTAAATTATGCGCCGGATAAAATTAAAACTCTGCTTGAATACGCAGGAGATGATGGTGACATTGCCGACCCCTTCGGCGGAGATCTCGAGGAATATGAGGAAACGGCGGAGCAGATTTATGATGCCCTCGTTGATATAGCCGAAAAGCTTCCGGTTGAGGAAGGAAAATGAATATAAGATTGATGACACTGCACGATATTTCCGAAGCAGCTGCTATAGACAAAGCCGCGTTCGCAAAGCCATGGAGCGAAAAGGAGTTTGAGGATGAGCTTGACAAGGACTACTCCCGCTACGTCATCCTTGAGGACAACGGAAAAGCAGTCGGCTATGGGGGAATATGGTGCATATATGAAACAGCGGAGCTGATACGAATAGCGGTGCATCCCGATGTGCAGAGAAAGGGATTTGCAGACGCAATAATGAAGAATATACTGTCCTGTGCCGCAGAATGCGGGTGCGAGCATATCCTCCTTGAGGTACGCACCTCAAACACTGCCGCAAAAGGGCTGTATACAAAGCACTGCTTCCGGCAGATTGATCTCAGACCCGGCTACTACGACGGCGAAGATGCCGCAATTATGGAAAGGAAGCTTCAATAATGGAAGATATACTGGTACTCGGTATCGAAAGCTCATGTGATGAAACCGCTGCGGCTGTTGTGAAAAACGGCCGTGAAATGCTTTCGAATGTTATTAACTCACAAATAGATATACATAAGCGTTACGGCGGAGTTGTTCCGGAAATAGCGTCACGATGTCATATTGAGGCGGTTAACGCAGTCATTGACGAGGCGCTTGAACAGGCAGGCGTCACCTTTGACGATATAAACGCAATTGCCGTAACATACGGCCCCGGACTGGTCGGAGCACTGCTGGTGGGTGTTTCAACGGCAAAGGCTCTTGCATATGCTCTGAAAAAGCCGCTTGTAAACGTGCATCACATCAAAGGACATATCTGTGCCAATTACATTGCGCATCCCGGCTTAAAGCCGCCGTTTACCTGCCTTGTTGCATCAGGCGGACACAGCCATATTGTATATGCCGAGGATTTCATAAAATATGAAATAATGGGCATGACAAGAGATGATGCCGCCGGAGAGGCATTTGATAAAATCGCCAGGATTTTGGGGCTTGGCTATCCGGGCGGCCCTAAGATTGATAAGCTTGCAAAGGAGGGCAATCCCCATGCGGTAGAATTTCCGCGTGTAAAAATGGCGGGTGATTCTCTTGACTTCTCCTTCAGCGGTGTAAAAACAGCGGTTATAAACTATGTTCATAAGCTTGAACAAAAGGGTGAAAGCTATAATAAAGCGGATATTGCCGCATCATTCCAGAATGCGGTAACGGATGTCCTTTGCTCACATACGATTGAAGCGGCAAAACGCAGAAATTCAGATACGATAGTGCTTGCCGGCGGCGTTGCGTCAAATTCGGCGCTCCGCGAAAAAATGATACAACCGGCTGAAAAGCAAGGCATAAAGGTACTCTTTCCGCCCCCGGTGCTCTGCACGGATAACGCAGCTATGATTGCGGCGGCGGGATATTTTGAATATATATCAGGCACAAGAGCGGAGATGACATTAAATGCCGTTCCGTCCATGCCCTTAGATTAATTCCGGTTACAGGAGGAACTTACGATGGATAAATTACATGTAAACTTAGGAGCGGATTCATATGACATCTGCTTTACAGACAGCTTTGATCCGCTCGTAAGCAGTCTGAAGGAAATAAATGCACCGAAAAAGCTTCTTATTGTCACAGACACAAATGTTCGAGATCTGTATGCCGATGAGGTTAATAATATACTGACAGCCGCGGGCTACGACAGCGCGGTCTACGCTTTCCCCGCAGGAGAGGAAAACAAGAGCATGGACTCAATACTGGGCATATGTGGAGCCTGCATTGAGCACGGACTTGACAGAAAAAGCATGATTTTAGCTCTCGGAGGCGGTGTTGTCGGCGATATGGCAGGCTTTGCGGCGGCAATATATATGCGCGGAATCAATTTTGTTCAGATTCCCACAACTCTGCTTTCTCAGAGTGACAGCTCAGTGGGCGGCAAAACCGGCATCGACTTTATGGAAAGCAAAAATATTCTGGGCGCTTTCCATCAGCCGAAGCTTGTTTATATAAATGTCAGCGTGCTTAAAACCCTTCCCCATATCCAATTTGTTTCAGGCATGGGCGAGGTCATAAAGCACGGAATAATCCGTGACGCGGATTTTTATGCTTTTATTAAGGAAAACAAGGAGCTTATAAAGGCGCTTGACAGCACAACGCTTATAAAAACAGTAAAACGCAACTGTGAAATAAAGGCTGAGGTTGTTGAGCAGGACGAAAAGGAAAACGCACTCCGTGCAATACTTAATTTCGGTCACACAATCGGTCATGCTGCGGAATCGGCGCTCAATTTCACAACCACACACGGTGAATGCGTAGGTATAGGTATGGCTGCCGTTTCTCATATCGCCGTAAACAGAGGTCTTATAAGCGAAGCTGTGCTTGAGGATATAGAAGCTACACTCAGCGGATATGATTTTCGTGTGCGTATGGAGCTTCCTCCTTCTGAAGCAATATATGAATTTATGCAGAAGGATAAGAAAAAATCAGACGGCAAGCTCACATTTGTTCTTCCCATACGCATCGGTGATGTCATTCAGACGCGTGATGTTACGGAAGAAGAAATATTTGATGCGATAAGATATATTTCAAAATAAGAGGTCTTTTATGAATAAGAAAAAATTTATTGCTGCATCGCTTATGTGGTCGGCAGCTGCTGCTGTGATCATTCTGCTTGACAGACTTGTGAAGCTGCACATTCTTAATAACTACACTCCCGGTACTGTTTTCGGCGGTATCCCGGGCATGGCTGATTTTCTGTATGTACAAAACACCGGAGCGGCATTTTCAATATTAAGCAGCAATACGCCTGTCTTAAGCATTATATCAATACTGTTCTGCATTGCGGCCGTGCTGTACTGGATTATAAAGAAGCCTTCGCACCCCATGCAGTGTCTCGCTGCCGTGCTGCTCTTTGCCGGTGCGCTCGGCAATGCTGTTGACCGTGTGGTATACGGCTTTGTTGTTGACTTTATAGCAATTAAATGGTTCAGCTTTCCTGTTTTTAATATTGCGGATATGGCAATAGTCGGCGGCGCAATTGCCGCTGTAATTTATGTGCTTATATTTGATAAGGACGATACACAGGAGAAAAAGAATGGATGAGCTGACAATCACCGCCCGGACATCGGGCATCAGACTCGACAAATATATTGCCGATAACAGTGAAATTTCCCGCAGCTTTGCGGCAAAGCTTGCTGAGGAGGGAAAAATCACGGTAAACGGTAAAGCCGCCGATAAAAAGACAAAGCTTAATGCGGGAGACGAAATAATAATAGAAATCCCCTCCCCCCAAACACTTGAGGCACAGCCGCAGGATATTGAGCTTGATATTGTTTATGAGGATGATTATGTCATCGTTGTCAATAAGCCTCAGGGCATGGTGGTACATCCCGCTCCGGGAAATCCTGACGGAACCCTTGTTAACGGACTGCTTTACCATTGCAGCCTTAGCAGCATAAACGGAGTAATACGACCGGGAATTGTACACAGAATAGACAAGGACACATCCGGCCTTTTAATTGTTGCAAAAACAAATGAGGCGCACGAGTCACTGTCGGCTCAGCTTAAGGAGCGGAAGGCTCTGCGCAAATACCATTGTCTTGTAAACGGAAACATAAAAGAGGACAGCGGAACAATCGACAAGCCAATAGGCAGACACCCGTCAGACCGAAAAAAAATGGCGGTTATCACCGGAGGACGCGAGGCTGTTACTCATTTTAATGTGCTTGAACGCTTCGGGCAGTACACGCTCGCAGAGTGTATACTCGAAACCGGGCGCACACATCAGATAAGAGTGCATATGGCATCAATCGGGCACAGTATAGTCGGCGATCCGGTATACGGTATAAAAAAGGAACGCTTCAAAACAAACGGTCAGCTCCTTCACGCAAAAACGATCGGCTTTGTCCATCCGGTTACGGGCGCGCTTATGGAATTTGATTCTGAGCTTCCGCCGTACTTCACTGCAATACTCGACAAACTAAGGTCGGAGATAGGCTAATTGTGTCTAAAGTTTTAATTTTATTAAGAAAATTCATCATATTACTTGAAATTTTCGGCTAAATAAGGTATGATATATGGTATGGGGTTATATTGTACCACATGAATATAAAAAGGAATGATATTATAATGAAAAAGAATTTATGCGTCATATTCGGCGGTGAATCGCCGGAGCATGACATTTCTCAGAAATCCGTTACATCAATTCTTAACAATCTTGATAAAGAAAAATATAATATATATACAATCGGAATAACACGGGACGGTCGATGGTATCTCTATACCGGTGAGTATGCAGCTATTGAACCGGGCAGCTGGGAAAAGGATACCGAAAACCTTAAACCGGCATTCATCTCACCGGACAGCGCTCAGCACGGCATTGTTGTTTTAGACGGCAGCGCCTGTGAGGTGATACATATTGATGTCATCTTCCCCGTTCTTCACGGAGAATACGGTGAGGACGGCACAATACAGGGGCTTTTTGAGCTTTCTCATATACCGTATGTCGGTATGGGCGTGCTGTCCTCCGCAAACGGTATGGATAAAACCTTCTCAAAGCTTGTTTTTCAGTCCGCCGGAATCCCTCAGGCAGCCTGGGTGGTTGTGACCTCCTCAGACAGCTTTTCGGACAGAGCGGATGAAATAGAGCAAAAGCTCGGTTACCCATGCTTTGTAAAGCCGGCGCGTCTGGGATCATCTGTCGGCATCGGCAAGGCGCACAACAGAGAGGAGCTAATTTCCGCACTTGAAAACGCTGCAAAATATGACCGAAGAATCCTTGTTGAGGAACACATTGACGGTCATGAGGTTGAATGCGCGGTGCTCGGCAACGCCGATGTGCAGGCAGCTACAGTAGGAGAAATAAAGCCTGCGGTTGAATATTATGATTTCGACGCAAAATACAATGACGATTCAACGCTGCTTATTATTCCCGCAGAGCTTCCGACCGAAACAATTGAGAAAATACGCCAATACTCAATAACTGCATTCAAATCGCTTGACGGTCAGGGACTTTCAAGGGTTGACTTCTTCGTAAAGCACAGCGACGGCTCGGTTATACTCAATGAAATTAACACCCTGCCGGGCTTTACCAACATAAGCATGTACCCGAAGCTTTGGTCTGCTGTAGGGCTTGGATATGCGGAGCTGCTTGACAGACTGATTGAGCTTGCGGAGGAAAGAGTGAAATAATGGATAACAGAAGTATCGGTGTGTTTGATTCCGGTCTCGGCGGTCTTACGGCGGCAAAGGAAATCATGAAGCTTTTCCCCAACGAAAGTATCGTATATTTCGGAGATACAGGCCGTGTCCCCTACGGCACACGGTCTAAGGACACCATTATAAAATATACGCACGGTGATATCCGCTTTCTCCTCAGTCATAATGTTAAAATGATCGTTATTGCCTGCGGAACCGCGTCATCGGCCGCTCTGCCCCACATAAGAGAGGATTATGATGTGCCGATTTACGGGGTTGTGGACGCGGCAGTCTATGAGGCGGTACGTGTTACAAAAAACAAAAAAATAGGCATTATAGGCACCTCAGCCACAATACGCAGCGGTGCCTACACAAAATACATAAAGGAATATGACAGCCGGATGCAAACCTTTGAACACGCGTGTCCGCTATTTGTTCCCCTTGTAGAAAACGGGCATTTTGATACAAAGGTTACAGAGCTTCTTATTGAAGAATACCTCTCTGATATCCGTGATGCGGGCGTTGACACGCTTATTCTCGGATGTACACATTATCCCCTTCTTGCGGGCGCAATCTCACGCTTTATGGGATCCGACGTTACACTCATAAGTCCGGGCGGAGAGGTTGCAAAGTTTCTCAGAAAGAAGCTCACTGATGAGCTGCGCCATGACGATATACCGGATAAGAATCAGTATAAGTTCTTTGTAAGCGACAGCATTGAACAGTTTGAGGAGCTTGGCAGTATATTCCTTGAAAAGACAATTGACGGACAGGTGAGCAAAATTGACATCGAAAAATACTAATGAGTTTAAAATCAGTGTTGCAAACGCTCAGACCATAGACGGCAATACCGATATGATTACCGAAACTGCACAGGGTTCATTCCGTATGCAGAACGGCAAATGCTATATATCGTATAAATCGGGCGGCTCCTCAAATCTGCTGAAGGTTGAGGGGGACACTGTCACACTCAGAAGAACCGGAGAATACGGTTCTGATATACAGTACAAGCCGGGAAAACACTCGGAAATTTCTTACCGCACTCCCTACGGAGTTATTAAAATGGGATTGTTTACTCGTTTTACGGAGCACAAGCTTTCTGATGACGGAGGCACAATCCGCCTTGGCTATGTGCTTCAAACTAACGGAGATGAATTGTATAACGATATGAAAATAACGATAGAAAGGTAGATTATAATGAAAAAACTTATTGCATTGATTGCCTCAATGGCATTATTTGCTTCACAGACAGCAGTTTTCGCATCAAATACTGCAACTGTCAGTGACTTTGACGCTGTTGCCGCAGCTTCGGCTGCATCGCCTACAGCAACGCCTGACACGGCAAAGCCTGAAAATGATATTGAAACAAGCATTCAGTATCAGGCATACGAGCAGATTGCTCAGTATATAGCGGACAGGTATCTTGATGCCTCATATACGGCCGAGGACATAATGAAATTAGGTCTTTCCGAATACCTCGGAGAAAACGGCGACACAGCGCTTGTTACGCTTCTTAAGGCAGCGCTGCAAAGTCTTGATGACTATTCGGATTTCTACACATATGACGAATACTTAGAATATAATAATACATTGAATAAAACCTTCTACGGACTTGGCATCGTAATGCAGCAGGAAGGCGAATATGTTACAATTTCGGAGTTTGTTGATGAAAACAGCCTTGCCGAACAAAGCGGCTTTAAAATAGGCGATAAAATTGTTAAGGTTGACGGCATAAGCGTTGTGGGACTGAGCATGACTGAGGTCAGGAACCTTATTGTAGGCGAGCTGGGAACGACAGTGCCCATAGTTGTCCTCCGTGACGGTCAGGAGGTTGAGATCATAGGCACCAGAACAGCCGTAAATAATTCAACCGTTTCCGGCGGTATTCTCGAAGGAAATGTAGGATATATAAAAATAGCATCTTTCAGCTCCGGTACTGCCGATGAATTTGAAGAAATAAAAAAGTCCCTGCTTGAGGAGGGAGTTTCAAAGCTTATTCTTGACCTGAGAAACAACCCCGGCGGTCTTGTTTCCGCGGCAACAAAAATTGCCGAGGGCATTATTCCGCAAGGAAAAATCGTTGATGTAAAATACAGAGATTCATCCCTTGATTATACATATACCTCCACGCTGGAAAACGCACCGTTTAAGATAGTTGCTCTCGTAAACGGGAATACCGCTTCATCGGCTGAAATTCTATCCAGCGCAATTCAGGATTCCGGAGCAGGTATACTTCTGGGAGAACAGACCTTCGGAAAAGCAGTTATTCAGAGCGTGTATTCGCTGCGCAACGGAATGGTATTCAAACTTACAATAGGTCAATATATAACCCGTAACGGTAACGAAATAGATCATGTAGGTCTTACTCCCGATATGGAGGTTTCAAACTATACCAAGAAAATTGACACCACCGGATATACTAAGTTTGACTTCCTGCATACCGCTTCGGTAGGCTCGAACGGAACAAATGTAAGCGCTGCAAAGGAAAGACTTTCTATCATGGGCTACTATATAGGAAATATGGCCAACAACGTATTCAATACCGACCTTGCCGATGCGGTAAAAGCATTCCAGAAGGAACATGAACTGGCCGATTCGGGAGTGCTTGATATCCCCACACAGATAAGAATCAAGCAGGTCTTTGAAGAGCTTGAAACAACCGTTGATATACAAATGCAGGAAGCATATAAATATTTCGGCGGCAATGTAGACAATCTTTATTAAATAACAATTAAAACCGGGGCTGCTGTTTTGTATCCAGCCCCGGTTTTACTACTTAACCTGAATAATCTTTATCCTGTCCGCGGAAATATCCGAACCGCTTGTCACAATATCCTTCAGCTTTACAATCTGAGCTTCTGTCAGCCCGTCGCTTCTGACCGTTATCGCGGCGGTGCTGTCATTAACATAAGCGCACAGGTCAGGGAATCCCTTTGCCTTTGCTATGCTTTCAATCCGATTCTCCTTCTCTATGTCCGCTGCCGCTTCAACAAGCTTTTCACCGGCAAGAGCCCTTGTTTTTTCATCAATTTTTTCATCAGATGCCGTAGCCTTTAAAGACTCCATAGCCGAGGCCCGTGCCGACTCACGATTCATTTTCGCATCCTCAAAATATCCCGTGCCCTGTGTTACACCGTTGTCCGTGTCCTCTACATCACCGCTCTCATCCGTTTCCTCAGCGTCCGCAGCCTCAGCGTCCGCGCTGTCGTTATTCTCCTCTGTAACCTCATTATTTGCAGATACCATTTCTGCCTCACCGAGTGTTTTTCCTGTTGTCACATAGCTTTCGTTATCCTTTACCCTTACGGTGTCCTGATATGACCAGTTAAGATACCCCGCCATACCGATAAGCACCACAAGCGATGCCGCTATAATTTCTTTCTTTTTCAATATCATCATCTCATCTCCGCATTAATCATTATTACTGCTGCTGTATACACATACATGATTTGCCGCCGCACCCGTCACAGCAGTGACGGCCTCCTTAATCGTCTGCCTTACGGACGGATTCCCTGCACCGTCCGCAATCACAATCACACCCTTCACCTCCGGATAAACCTCGCGCTTGACCACCACATCACCGTCCGAAGTCACAATACGCTGTCGTTCACCGTCATATGCCAAATCCTTTTCCATTGTCGATACATAGGAAATCATTACGGAAACCTTCCCCGCTCCGTCAATCTCTGAAAGTATTTCACTTAAGCGTTCCTCCTCTCTGAAATATTGTGCGACCGCATTTTCATTCTTCTCCGCACCGCTTCCGGAAAACAGTCCCGGAAGCGCTATAAATGCAATCCCAATTATTAATATTAAAACCATAAGGCGATTATTCCTGCTTTGAAGTATTTTTTTTAATTCTTCCATAATTAACCTTCTTTACTCCGTAAATTTCTCTCAGACGACCTATCGCCGCATTATCTATATTCCCCCCGGTAACAGTCATTTCCTCAATGCCGCGGATTCTGCCCGCATCGTCAACATCAATCCTTGCAGATACTTCACATTCTGCTCCGAATTCACTCTTCAGCCTTTGCACTGCATCCTCCTCAACACGAGCGGTAAGCTCCTTTTTTATCTCATCCATAAGCGCACGTGTGCCGCTTTCGGAGGTCTGCTCCGCAGCATATTTAAAGCCCTCAAATACATCTGTGTTCATAAGCTGCAGCAGCGGCTGACCGATACACATAACAACCACCATTCCTGTTACAATTCCGACATATTTTGTCCAGCCCTTGGGCGTAAGTATTGTAACAACCGCCGATATTACCGCCGCCGCCGCAATCGAAATAATATATGCCTTCATAACCGCCCTCCTAACCTGCTGCCGCCAGAATTATACATATGTTTATTAAGAACAGAACGGCAGTAAGTATAACCGTACCGAACACCGACGTTACCGCCTCGCTCACCTCCCAGATCACGCCTGATATTCTGGGGTCTGTTACAGGCTCTGTTACGGCAGCACAGAGCTTTAACAGCAGCTGCATTACGCCTATTTTGATAACAGGCACAACGCATATTCCCGCTATAATGATAATGCCCGAAATACCTACCGCATTCTTCAGAAGGCGCGCAGATGACACAACCGTATCCAGTGTATCTGACAGAAATCCGCCCACAACCGGCACAAGACTCCCCACGGCAAATTTTATTGTTTTCGCTCCCACCTCATCCAATGCCGATGATGTAAAGCCGTAAACAGCATTTATTCCGGTAAACAGTGTTATCACAAATGCCATGAGCCATTTTGTAACCGATTTAATAATCTTTATAAATCCGGAAATCTTGGTTTTATCGCCTATATTGCCCGCAACCGCCAGCACCGCCGAAAATGTCATAAGAGGCACAAGACAGTGTTCTATAATAATTGACACAACGTATACCGATGCCGAAAGCACAGGCTCAAATGCTGCGGCACTGACCGATTTACAGCAGGCAAACAGTGTGAGCATAAGCACGGGAGTAAGCTTATCCATAAATGAGGTCATATGCCCTATAACCTCTGTTCCGTATGACAATGCCGTTGAAAAGCAGTTAAGGGCAAGACCGCTTATAACCGTAAAAAACACAAAAAACGATGCCTTGCCGCCCTCATTATCACCCAGAGCGGAATTAAGTGTGCATACGGTTGATGAGAGCATGGCCATTACCAGAATTGCCGCAGCATTTGAGGAAAAAGCTCTTATTTCACGCATGACTCCGTCGGACAGATTATTAAGTATATCAACAGGATTAAGAGAAAATTTACCTGCCATAATATCTGACGCGGTGCTCTCAAATAAATCATAGCCTTCGATAGACGGTACTTCAAAGGCATATACCGGGCAGCACAACACATACATCAGCATGAACGCAAAAACAGTTGCGTACAGCCATTTCATATTCCGTTCACCACCTTTACACATAACCGCAAAAATGAGGTCATAACAGGCATTGTGAGCGCCAGAATACATATTTTGCCCGCAGCTTCCACCTTTGACGCAACTGCGTTTTCTCCGCTATCGCGCAGTATTTCTGCGGCAAACTGCGCAATGTATGCCATCCCTGCCGCTTTTAACGCAATCGCAAAATATTTTATATCAACTCCGCATTCCTCCGTAAGCTCTTTTAGCTCTGAAACGATACTCCCTGCCCCCTCCAGTATTTCCGCAAGAATTATAACCGAAGTAATAAGAGATACCATTACCGCAAATTCGGGCCGTTCCTTCCTCACGGTAAGTGCCAGCATCCCCCCCATAAAGCCTATTCCCGCAATACGTATAAGCTCGCTCATAGATTAAATATCCTCTTCACGGACTCAAACAGCTCTCCGATACGCTCCGTAAGAATAAACAGCACCACCACCAGCCCCGCAATCGTTATAAGCAGAGCCTGTTCATCCCTTCCCGCGCGCGAAAGCAGCTGATTCATTACCGCCACCACTATTCCGACACCCGCTATCTTAAAAATTAAATCTATGTCCATTTTTCACCTCATACTACAGCAAGTATTATAAAAATTCCGGCGAGTACGCCGCAGCTGCGGTAAACCCTTGCCAGTCTTGTATATTCCTCTCCGGCATTGTCTGCCAATGGCTTTATCAGCTCCGCTGCGCGTTTTAAAGCCTTCTTCTGCCCGTCTATATCACTCATACCAAGCTCATTGCCAAGAGAGCTTACGGCGCTTATATCCTCTTTTTTAAGGCATCCCTGCTCGCCGGATTTCTCTGACGCAAGCTTCCACGCATTTCTTATGCCGTTTTCCTCAATAAGCGACGCACATATGCCATACAGCCCGTACAGCTTTTGGCTTTTATCTATCCCACGGAAAATCTCTCCAAGCTCATATCTTCCCAATACAATCTCCGTTTCAATAACCGACAGACTTGATTTGAATTCATTCAGAAAATCCCGACGTTTCTTCAGCCTGTCCGCCGATACAAAACCGTAATACGCGCATACGAAACCCAGAAGAGATGCACCTATAAGCTTAAGCATTGCTTTTTATTTCCTCCACGGTTCCCGCACCCTTGCGTTTTGAAAGAGTTATTACAGTATCGAACATCGACAGCAGTTCCCTTATATGCTCACGCTTTTCAAGCTGCGCCGTGTCCCTGCCGTGAATGGAAGCTATAACAGAGACGCCGCTGTTCATAATGCTTCTTATCGCCTCAGCATCGCTCTGCGTGCCTATCTCATCCGTAACAATAACGTCGGGTGACATAGATCTTAGCAGCATAAGCATTGCCTTGTCCTTCGGACAGTTGTCCATTACAGCAGTGGTAATACCCAGATCAAACGGACTTTTTCCCCGGTACATTGCCGCCAGCTCGCATCTTTCGTCCGCAATCGCAACCGCAAAGCCCTTATATGAAAGCTTTCTTGCTATATCCCTTAAAAGTGTTGTTTTTCCTGCGCAAGGCGGAGAAACAACGAGAGTATTAAGCGGTCTGCCGTCATGCACGACTGCGCCTATGACCTCATTTGATATATCCTTAAGCTCATTGGCAATCCTTATATTCATAGCTGAAATATTCTTAATAAATTCAACATTTCCGTTTTCTGTAACAGCCGTCCCGGCAATTCCAACACGATGCCCTCCCTCAATGGTTATATATCCGTTTCTGATCTCCTCCTTCACGGAATAAAGCGATGATTTGGTTATTTTTTCAAGCATTTCATCCATCATACTCTGATTTATAATGACAGCTCCTGCCGGGCACCGTGAAAGCACGGATTTCGGCGTCAGATAATAATCCCCGTCGGGATACCTTATAGTAAACGGCTTGCCTACAATCAGCCGCATTTCCGTTGCCTCATCCGGATTCACATTGCAGGTATACCTTTTGACAGCAGACGGCAGGATGCTCATAAGCTCTCTTCCCTTGACAGGCATCTCATTTACCGCTATGTACATTCTTTTTTCCTCCTCTCAACCTGTCTCTATTACATTTTATTATGGTTTGTCCGCACATAGAACAAAAACATTAAGGGGGCATAATGATACAGCCCCATTTTTCATTAAATCGGCTGCGGCGTTTGCTCAACGGTCCGGGGCGGCTGCGGCGCAGTGGAATCTGCGTTGTTTTCCGGCTGCGCAAGCTCGACTATTGCTAACGGTATAATAAGCGATATGAATACGGCAGCAAGTAATGAAAACAATATTTTTTTCGTTTTCTCCATCTCCTCTCATAACAATGTATCATATTAATATATATGCGCGCAAAAAAATAACAGGCGGAAAATCCGCCTGCATAATTCTACATTTTTTTATCGAGTATGTTTACCTCAAGCCTGTTATATGCCATATGGACGCCGAATTGCTTATAGTATTCGCTTACCGCGTCCATAAGCGCATAGCGTGCCGGAAAATAGTTTCCTGATGCGGTCCATACCCATACATTATACAGAACTGCGCTCTCGCCGTAATCCGCAATGCCTATCACAGGCTCGGGGTCCTTAAGCAGCATATCCACGCTCTCAACCGCCGCTTTAAGTGCCGCCTTGACCGTTTCCGGATCACATTCATAACCCGCATTAAATGTAACATCAATTCTGCGCCTGCCTTCTGCATTGTAGTTTATCAGCTTGTCGCCTATCAGCTTTTCGTTCGGAATGTATATCCGCTTATTGTCAGGCGTTGTAATCTCGGTATAAAACAGCCCTATATTTTTAACCGTTCCTGACACATCGGTTTCTATATAATCTCCTATATCAAACGGTTTTAACATAAGAATGGATATTCCGCTCATTATATTTCCCAGAAGGTTCTGTATTGAAAGCGATACTGCAAGTCCGAGAAGGCTGAACAAGGCAACCAGAGAAGTGACGGGTATTCCTATCGAATCCGCAAAAATCATCAGCGAAATAAAGTAGCATATAAACCTTACCGCTCTTGCTATGAACTTTTTCAGTCCCTCCGTTACACGCGCTTTCCTGATTGTGTGATATACAATCCGGCCTATTACTTTGCTTATTATCAGCAAAATTATAAGCAGTACAACCGATGTTACTATTTTCATCAGTGATAATGAGGTCAGATCAAATCCGATTGCATCGGCTATACTCCGAAACACATTATGTCCGCTTTCGGCAACAGAATCACCTACCGACTCTACCGTTACTCCCAGCTCGTTTCCTATTTCATTTACTATCTCGTTTTCCATCTTCCTCTTCCTGCAACATCATCTTTATACTTACTACCTCATCACCGCAGACAATGAAATGATCCACAAGAAATATTCCTACCGCAGACAGCTTATTGTCCATATACTCAGTCAGATATATATCATCATATGAAGGCTCCGTATTGCCGCTCGGGTGATTATGTACCAGCACCACAAAATCCGCATTTACCGCTGTTGCGATTTTAATTATCCTGTCCGGACGCGTTGAAGCATATGTTTCTCCCGCCGTTTCGGCAACACTTGCCACATATTTTATAACCATCCTTCTGTTAAGACATATGGCAAACAAATCTTCACTGTCTGTAGGGAAATCTATATATTCAAGCACTTCTTTAAAATTATTTCTCGTCATCTGTACTGACTTACCCCGCAGCACATTACTGTGATAATAGTTAATAAATGCTTTAAGATACCTCAGAAAATTCACGGTACCTGAGCCTATATCGTTGAGCTTTCCAAGTGCGCCCGATTCCGCCAGTTCAAACATTCTCGACATACTGTTTGCACTGTTAAACATAATTGTATGCGCAATGTTATTCATATTTATACGCGGACGCGCATAAAAGAGCATAAACTCCAAAACCTCATGCTCCGACCAGCCGTCAAAGCCTGACTCATCGAACCTCTTTCTCATCCGTTCACGATGTCCGGCATGGATCTTCGACGAATCCATTTCCTTGAGTTTTTCCTCTATATTTTTACTTTTCTTGCTTGAGCTCTTATCTTCCATTATACATTAAATCTGAACAGAACAATATCTCCGTCCTTCATAACATATTCCTTGCCTTCACTTCTTACAAGTCCCTTTTCCTTCGCTGCCGCCATCGTACCGCAAGCCACGAGATCATCATAATGCACAACCTCCGCGCGTATAAAGCCTCTTTCAAAATCAGAATGTATTTTACCGGCCGCCTGCGGTGCCTTTGTGCCCTTCCTGATTGTCCATGCGCGTACTTCAGGTTCTCCCGCAGTGAGATAGCTTATAAGCCCGAGAAGAGAATAGCTTGCCTTAATCAGTCTGTCCAATCCCGACTCGCTCATTCCGAGATCATCTAGGAACATTTCTCTTTCGTCCGCATCAAGCTGAGCAATCTCATCCTCTATCCTTGCGGAAACAGGCATTACCTCAGAACCCTCGCCTGCGGCATATTCCTTAACCATATTGACAAACCTATTATTCTCAATTCCCTTTGAAAAATCATCCTCGGCAACATTTGCCGCATAGATAACCGGTTTCATTGTTATCAGAAACAGCTCCTTCATGAGTGCAAGCTCATCATCGTCATACTCAAGCGACTTTGCAAGCTTCCCCTCCTCCATTGCAGCCTTTACCCTCTCATAGAGTGCAAGCTCCGATGCAAGCGACTTATCGCCCTTCATCTGCTTCTTTGTCCTGTCTATCTTTCTTTCAAGCATCTCAAGGTCTGAAAGAATAAGCTCCAGATTAATAGTTTCAATATCACGCACCGGGTCAATTGAACCGTCCACATGAGTAATGTTCGTATCCTCAAAGCAGCGCACAACATGAACAATTGCATCGCATTCACGTATGGATGCAAGGAACTGATTTCCAAGTCCCTCACCCTTTGACGCACCCTTTACAAGACCTGCAATATCAACAAACTCAATATACGCCCTCGTCACCTTCTTCGGATGATACATCTCTGCAAGCTTATCTATTCTTTCATCAGGCACATCTACGATACCTACATTAGGCTCTATTGTACAGAACGGATAATTTGCGCTCTCCGCTCCTGCCTGTGTTATTGCGTTAAACAATGTGGACTTGCCGACATTCGGCAGACCTACAATACCTAATTTCATTTTCTTCTACATCTCCTTGATTTTACCGCATTTACGGGCTTTTCCCAATGTATATCATCTCCTTTCTTACGAAAAGAGTTCAATACAATATGAATTATATCATATTAATTGCTGAAAGTCAATTACTTACTGCACTTAGTTTCCCATAATTTTGTGTCACTTTCACACTGCCCACAAAGGAGGTTAATTTGAATGAATAAAACTACAATTCTGGTTGTTGAAGATGATACGCCCGTAAGAAATCTTATAACAACAACCTTAAAAACGCACGACTATAAATATTTAACGGCAAAGGACGGAGCAAGCGCCATAATGGAGGCATCATCTTATGCCTCGCCCACATTATAGATATGAATAGGTCTTATATCTATATAATCATAGGTCGATATGGGACGGCAGTCACTGTCCTTGCTGTGAGCGGCAATCAGAACAGTATCGGGAGTACCGTTTCCGGGATCTACAACTACAGGAGAATGGTCAAATCTGTTTCCCGCATAGAATTTAAGCTGGACTATGTCGCCGAGCGCGATACTCATAAGCGGTACAACAACGCCCTGCGGTCCGGGTCCGGTATTATTTACAAGGAAATTATAAAGCTCCTCCACTCCCGTCCATGACGCAGTACGGTTATTAGCATTTATATAGAACCACCCGTAGACAGGTTTATAATTCATTACTTCCGAACCGGCATACAGACATTGTGACGCAAAATTTGTACAATCTCCGCCAATATCCGAAAAATCATAAAACCGTGGGTTACGGCGATATGCCCAATAGCTTGCGTATGCTGCCGCAGCTTCTCTGTTATATACCATATGATCACTCTCCCTTGCGCGCGGTTTTCCTTGTTTATAGTATGCTGCTTTTTCAAACCTGTTGACTGTAAATAAAAATATGATAACTAAAAAAACGGCAGCCGATATAAACCGATTGCCGCCTTTTGAAATTATTCTGATTTCTTTTTTCTTGTCATCAGACTGTTTACCGCATCACGCGGACTTTTGCCGTTATAGAGCAGATTATATGCCTCGTCTATAATCGGGGTTTCCACGCCGTATTTTTTTCCGAGATTATATGCCGCGGTTGATGTATTTACCCCCTCCACAACCATATGAACCTTTTCGAGTGTGTCTTTTAACGACATGCCCTCACCCAAAAGCCTGCCCGCTCTGTAGTTGCGCGACAGCTTGCTTGTTCCGGTCACAATCAGATCACCAAGTCCGGAGAGTCCGGAGAATGTAGCTGCTTTTGCTCCCATTGCTACTCCAAGCCTTGTAATTTCAGCGCAGCCGCGTGTTATAAGCGCCGCCTTTGTATTGTCGCCGTAGCCAAGGCCGTCTGAAATCCCGGCGCACAGCGCGATTACGTTCTTTAATGCACCGCCAAGCTCCACACCGATTACATCATCAGAGGTGTATACTCTGAAGGTATCAGTCATAAATACGTCCTGCAGCGCTTCCGCTGTTTCCATCCTCTGTGAAGCGATAACAACCGTTGTCGGAATTGATCGCCCTACCTCCTCGGCATGTGACGGACCGCTGAGCACCGAAATATCCGCCTGCGGAATTTCCTCCTTATATACCTGCGAGAGCCTCAGCTCCCCCTCAAGTCCCTTTGAGATATTTACTATCTTCTGCCCCGCCTTAACAAACTGAGCCATCTGCTTTGCCGTCACTCTCGTTGCCGGAGACGGCGCAGCCGTAACAATCACCTCAGCTCCATCGATACATTTTTCCATATCGTGAGTGCAGATTATATTGTCCAGAAGCTTTACTCCGGGCAGAAATTCCTTGTTCTCACGATCATGGTTTAGCCTGTCGGTTTCCTCCTGAATCCATGACCAAAGATATATATCATTGCCCTTGCCCGCAAGAAGCATAGCAACCGCCGTACCCCAGCCGCCGGAGCCTATTACCGCAATTTTCATAATCAGCCCTCCTTTTTCTTTGAACCAAGCTTATTTTCCGTGCCGTGAATAAGCCTTCCGATATTGGCGTGGTGTCTTGCAATCAATAAGCCTGCTAAAATGAGCACGCAAACGAGCCGAACCGCATTAAATTCATTATGTACCACCATCATTACCGTTTCAAGAACGGCGAATATAAGCGCCGCAGTAATTGAACCAAGAGATACATATCTCGTTGCAGCCATAATTATAAGTGCCGCAGCGAGCACGATAAGACCGATTTTCCAGTCAAGCATAAGCACAACTCCCAAGGACGTCGCAACACCCTTGCCGCCCTTAAAGCCGAAGAATATCGGGAAGTTGTGCCCCAGCACAACGCATATGCCGGCTATATATGTAACCCATTCGGGCGCACCATGAGAAGCTGCAAATCCTGCAAATAAAACTGCTATCACGCCCTTTAAAATATCAATGATAAGAGTAATTACCGCATATTTTTTACCCATTGTGCGGAGCATATTTGTCGCTCCTGCGTTTCCTGAGCCGCTCTGGCGTATGTCCTTTCCTGATACTATACGCGAAATCAATATTGACGAATTAACGCTGCCTATAAGGTATGCGGCAACCGCTGTTACTATTACTAATGCCATTGCTCTATTTCCCTTCTTAAATTACTGATCCTTTTTATTCCGTTCTCTTATCAGAATAACAATCGGCGTGCCGTCAAAGCCGAAATTTTCTCTTATCTGGTTTTCGATAAATCTCTTATATGAGAAATGGAATAAATCCTTATCATTAACAAACAAAACAAAGGTAGGCGGAGCAACTGATACCTGAGTACCGTAATAGATGCGAAGTCTCTTACCCTTATCCGACGGCGGCTGCTGCTTCTGAACAGCCTCGTTTATAACATCATTGAGCATACCTGTTGTTATTCTTCTCTTATGCTGCTCGTTTACCTTTTTGATCTCATCAAACAGCTTATCCACTCTCTGACCCGTCTTTGCACTTATGAACATCATTGAAGCGTAGGGCATAAATGCAAAGGTTTCACGGATTCTGTACTTAAACTCATTCATGGTCTTGTCGTTCTTTTTGACAATATCCCACTTGTTTATGACAAATATACAAGCCTTACCCTTTTCGTCTGCATAACCCGCAATCTTTGTATCCTGCTCCGCAATTCCCTCCGAGCCGTCAATCATAATAACGCACACATCACTGCGGTCAACCGCCGCATATGCTCTTATTACGCTGAACTTCTCTATTGCCTCGTTGACCTTGCTCTTGCGCCTTATAC
Organism: Clostridiales bacterium; assembly: GCA_029219585.1. Taxonomy (GTDB): domain Bacteria; phylum Bacillota; class Clostridia; order UBA1381; family UBA1381; genus Ornithomonoglobus. Next base: position 13,244 of record JAQXTR010000029.1, on the reverse strand, counting down.
CGGCCGTATCAATAAACAGGAATTTGTCTCCGTCTCTTTCATAGCGTGTGTCAATCGCGTCACGCGTTGTCCCGGCAATATTTGAAACGATAACACGCTCCTCACCGATAATTCTGTTTATAAGCGAGGATTTGCCCGCATTCGGCCGCCCGATAACAGCGACCTTTATTTCATCCTCATCCGGTTCGGTGTCCGCATCATTCGGAAATTTCGCCGTTACCTCGTCCAGGAGATCTCCGATTCCGAGACTGTTTACCGAGGATATTGCAACCGGATCGCCAAGTCCGAGATTATAGAACTCATAGAACTCGAACGGCGGCTGACCGATATTGTCACATTTATTAACAGCAAGAACTATATTCTTCTTTGCCTTAAGAAGCATCTGTGATACCTCAATATCATTCGCAGTTACGCCGTCCTTGACGTTTACGACCAGTATTACAACATCCGCCATCTCAATTGCCAGCTGCGCCTGCTCACGCATCTTTGAAAGAATCTCGTCCTTTGACATCGGCTCAATACCGCCCGTATCTATAAGAGTAAAATGCTTGTCGAGCCATGACGCGTCCGCATATATCCTGTCACGGGTAACACCCGGGGTATCCTCAACAATACTTATTCTCTGTCCGGAAATTTTATTAAATAACGTCGACTTGCCCACATTTGGTCTGCCGACTATTGCTACCATTGGTTTCATTACATTTCTCCTTTCCGTTACAATCCATAGTATTGTATCATATAACGGAAAAATAATCAACCCCTAATTTTGTTTATTGGAGCAGCTTCATTTCGTTTATATCAAGACGTACATCAGATCCGTCACCGCAGGATATGGTCAAAATATCATTCTCAACGGATACGGCTTTCCGGCTGAATACATTAAGAAAATCCATGACTTTGCCTATATTTATTACCCGACTGTCCTTTGTTATCAGATAACATTCCATACCGTAACCTTCAATATTATACTCTATAACAAAATAACTCTCATTATCCGCCGCAATGTGCGGTTGGGTACCTTCTCTGCCGTCATATAAATGCTTAGCCTTCTCCTTAAGCTCCTCAAAATCAGCCTTTAATCCGTTTGTATTTAACGTAAGCGTATTCGTCTGAGCGTCATATCTGCCCGATATTCCGCACGGGTCTGCGCCGTATACGTTATACATCTCATATTCCGGCAAATCCTTGCCGTACTCAACCGCCCACAGCCTATCCGCGTCTATCAGTGCTTTATCTCCGGCATAATATACCCTGTAGGTATATCCGTTGATTGAAACAATGTCGCTCCTATCCACGGTGCCTATAAGCTCTCCCGGGCTCCTTAGCGCCTGCCGCCAACCGGCATCTCCTTCGCCCCTCTTCAGATACAGCTTTCCTGAGGACGCTTCCGTAACAGTATAGCCCAAATGCTCAAATATATCCGTTTCTATAAATATCCTGTCCAGCCCCTCTGCCCGATATGTATTTACGGGAATACCATCTATAACAGTCTTTACGTCGGAAGTATATATATTTTTCCCAAATACCATCTGTTCTCTAAACGACTCCTCAAAATCAATGTCCGGATGATAGTTTTCCTCAACAACCTCCATTTCAAAGGTGCGCGGATTGAATCTGTATTCTCCGACCATGCCGCTGAACTTTATCCCTTTAAAAGAAATACATTCGCCGTCAGCCTTTACATCGCTTATCTCGGTATGCCCCCAGCCGTCTCTGAGATTATACGCACCCGTAAGAGCGTAGTCAAGCTTCATAAAAAGCTTGTCATTGCCCAGATAATAATAGTACGCATAGCTCCCATGCGGGGTACCGTGCTGACCTCCTATCAGAATTGTACCGCCGTCTATCGGTATTTCTCCGCCATAAGACCAGAAATAATCATCCTTATTTTCAAAATCAGTCTTTATTTGTTCGGTCGGCGGCAGCTTGCTTTTTCCGGTATAAAGCGATAATAGACGCTTTGAATCATCATAGGAATATGTCATAAGATAGCAGGAAACACCATATTCACTGTCTTCCGTAACATTCCCCAGAGTTTCAACCTTTGCCGCCATCTTACCGTCCAAAGCATAAGCTTCTATCGGCTGTCCGTTTACATATGCTCTTATATCACTTTCGTAATAATATCCTGCTCTGCCGCCCGGAGTCCCCCTCTGTATATGCGGTTCAAAATCAGCCGGACATTCTCCCGTCTGATTTATAAAAACCGTTCTGACGGAATCATCATATTTTATATTAAAGCCGTACTGCTCCAAGTCCTCAAGAGCAATCATTGTTTCACCGTCAATGCTGTAGGACGCAATGTCTTTGCCGTCCACCTGAGTTAAAATATCCGTTGTGTAGATTTCTCCGGCAATATCGCCGTTTGCTGCCAATGCGCAGTACGGTATTGTAATACAAGCCGCAAAAACAACTGCTGATATAATCTTTTTCATTGCTATTTACCTCCCTGTTAATTACAGAATAAATGTTTATTTCTTGCTTTATTAAGACAAACAGTATTCAAGACTTACTTTCCGGGATAACAAATAACCGAGCGCACGTCATAGCCCTCAAGCTTCTTTCTTCCCTCAAGTCCCGCAAGCTCAATAAGGAATGCCATTCCCGAAACCGAGCCTCCCAGGCCTTCTATAAGCTCCGCCGCCGCGCGTATTGTGCCGCCCGTTGCTATAAGGTCATCCACAAGCAGCACTCTCTCGCCCGGCCTGATTGCATCCTTGTGAATCTCAATCTCCGCCGTGCCGTATTCAAGAGAATATGTTTTTGATACCGTTTCGCGCGGAAGCTTGCCTTTTTTGCGCACAAGCACAAAGCCCTTCCCTAATGCGTAGGCAACCGGAGCACCGAGCAGAAAGCCTCTTGATTCAGTTCCCGCAATCACATCAAATTCAAGATCCTTCACTAGGTCGATTATTCCGTCAATTGCAAGCTTTAAGCCGTTCGCGTCCTGAAACACTGATGTTATGTCACGGAATATAATCCCCTTTTCCGGAAAATCCGGTATACTTGTAATATAATCCTCTACTGTCTTCATGGTAATTTATCCTCCAACTTTTATTCTTATGTTTTCTTTATAGTTTTATTTTAACACATTTATTGACAATAAGCAATAGTTTAAAAGTCTAATAACAAAAAAATTCCTCTGCCGCAAACGTGACAGAGGAAAATTTTATGCTATTTTTAATTACTTTGTCTTTTTCTTTGATGCGCGCTTTTCCGCTGCAGCCTGAGCCTTTGCCTCAGCCTCTGCTTCCTTCCATGCAGCCCAGAATGTGCTGGCAATGAAGATTGATGTGAATGCACCGATTACGATACCGATGATAAGCGGTAAAGCAAACTGCTTGATTGTTGTAACACCGAGAATATAAATCAACACAATTGTAATCAGCGTAGTGATTGTTGAATTTATTGTACGTCCCAGAGTTTCCTGAATACTTCTGTTTGTCATCTCGGTTATTGACTCGCTGCGTCTGCGTGTCTTTGTATTCTCGCGGATACGGTCAAATATAACGATTGTATTGTTGATTGAATAACCAACGACCGTGAGCATTGCCGCTATAAATGTCGAGTTAATTGCAATGTTTGTAACAGTATAAACAGATGCCATAACGAGAACATTAATAGCAAGCGCCGCTACAGCCATAACACCGCTTCTCCAGTCGAAACGGATAATGATGTATACAAGCATACAGAGAATCGCAAGTAATGTATATGATACAGCCTTCTGCTGAACCTGCTTACCAAAGCTCGGTGAAGCTGACTGTACCGACAGAAGCGCCTCGTCATCAAGACCATACTTGTCCTTAAGCGCTGAGAAAACAGCGTTCTTGTTGGACTCGCCGCCATCCTCCGCATCGCCTGCCGGAAGCTTTATAATAGCAGCCTCACCGGTTGCGCCGGACTTCTGAATTGTAGCGTCAAGACCTGTCGCATCCTTGACAAGAGCCGCAATTTCATCATTCTCATAAGTCTGTCCGAGATCTACCTGCATTCTTATACCGCCCATAAACTCAACGTCGAAGTTGAAACCGCCGTGTACAAAATACATTACAATACCGGCAATAATTATGATTATCGGCAGAAGAAGGAACTTTACCTTATTACCTGAATAATTAAATGTCTTATTCATTTGCAGCACCTCCCAAAGCTTTCTTTGCGTTAAAGTACAGATTCTTATTCGTAGCGCCTATATTTACAAGGTTTCTCATAAGGAACTTTGTTATAAATATAGCTGTAATCATTGAGAGAACAACGCCTATACCGAGTGTTGTTGCAAAGCCTGTTACAGTACCTATGCCTGACATGTATAATACTACACATGAGATAATTGTTGTAACATTTGAGTCGATGATTGCCGAAAACGCCTTGTTGAATCCTGCCTCAACAGACGCGCGTATTGTCTTGCCCACAGCAAGCTCCTCTTTCATACGCTCAAATATAATACAATCCGCGTCAACCGCCATACCGATTGAAAGAACGATACCGGCTATACCCGAAAGACTGAGGTTTACTCTGAACACACCCATCGCAAGACTGATAAGACCCACATAGATAAGCAGTGAAATATCAGCAATAAGACCGGGCAGTCTGTATCTCCAGATCATAAAGAGCATAACGAGGAAGATACCTATCGCCGCCGCTGTAAGGCTTGTCGGGAGTGCATCACGTCCAAGCTCTGCACCTACGGTTTCCTGAGAAATCTTTGTCATCTCAAACGGAAGATTACCCGAGCTTATCTGGTTTGCAAGCATTGAAGAGTCCTCTGCTGTGAAATCACCCGTGATAACGCATGAGGTTGAATCTATCTTCTCCTGAACTCTCGGTGACGATACTACCGTATCATCCATAACAATCTTAATAATATTGTTCGGTGATGCCTTTGCAGCAGCCGCCGCAGTTGCCTCGGCAAACTTCTTTGAGCCCTCTGATGTAAATTCAACCTGTACATAATACTGTGAATTTGCATTCTGGCTCGGCTGACCGTAAATACTCTTTGCCGATGTAACGTCATCGCCGTTAAGTACAACATTTCCGTCCGCATCCTGGAAGGTGAGCTTTGCTACCTGTGAAAGAAGCTCAACAGCCGCATCCGTCTGTTCTGTGGCAGTCATTGACTCAGCCTCTTCTTCTGATGATGCATTACTTCCGGACGGAATCTCAATCGTGATTTTTCCGCCTTCGCCTATTGAGATACGTGACTCTGTGTAGCCTGCGCCGTTAAGACGTGTCTCATAGATTGATCTGACAGTTTCCATTTCGCTTTCTGTGGGGTTATCAGCATTAGCCTGAAATGAGATAACCGAACCTCCGGCAAGGTCTATACCCTGTCTGATACCGGTGTTGGAATCAAGCATTCCGCCGAACTTAGAACTCATTGCACCCGGAAGTCCCATGAATGCAACAAGGTTAAGCGCGATAGCCACAGCTACAACGAAACAAAAAATGACAATGCTTTTCTTTTTCATTTGCGTTTAACATTCCTTTCTTTTTTAGATGAGCATATCAAAACTCACCCATTATAATAACAGCATAAGACTATTATACAACTTTACGCGTTTTAAGTCAAGTCTTTTTTTTAACTTCTCCACGGTTTTTGAATGAGAATGAGAGACTGCTCATAGATGTTACAAGTCTTTGCAATCTATTGAAACACATATCGCAAACGGTATTGCTGATCCTGTTGCGCATTTTCAAAAAGAAGTTGATGCTCTGAATAATGCTAAAAAGGAAGACTCAGTGAGAAAGATTTCCGATAAATCACCTGTTCATTATCTGGGTTACTTCCCTCTGAAAAGTCTCATGACTAGGCTGCAGATAAAGAAATATGTTGATTACTTTAAACTTACCAATGAGTTTGAATATGACCTTTTTGAGCTACTATCTTCTTTGGTGTACGCAAGAAGTGTAAACCCTTGCAGTAAACTCAGAACCTTTCATGACGTATTACCATATTTGTATCATGAATACAATTTCTCTTATGACCAACTTTTAGCAGGTTTAGGATTTATCGGTCGTAACTATAGAAAATTTGTAGAGTTATTTACTGTGCAAACAAATGCAATATTCGGATTAGATACTGATAATACATATTTTGACTGTACGAACTTTTATTTTGAAATTGATAGAGAAGATGATTTCAGAAAAAGGGGACCCAGCAAAGAAAACAAAAAAGAGCCTATTGTTGGTTTGGGTTTGCTTTTAGACAAAAATCAAATTCCTATCGGCATGAAGCTATATCCCGGAAACGAATCAGAAAAACCAATCATGAGAAATGTCATAGATGAGTTAAAAAACAGCAATAATATTAAAGGCAGAACCATACATGTAGCTGATAAGGGGCTGAACTGTGCTCAAAATATCGCTTTTTCCAAGAAACATGGAGATGGTTATCTGTTTTCTAAGTCTGTTAAAGGACTTCCTCAAAAAGAAAGAGAATGGGTACTTTTAGAGAATGGGTTTACCGATGTAAAAGATAAAAAAGGAAATACTATTTATCGATATAAATCATGTATTGATACATTCCCATATACTTTTGAATTTGAAGGCAAAACAGTTACTGTGCAGCTTACAGAGAAAAGACTTCTGACCTATAACCCTAAGTTAGCAACTAAAAAAAGATATGAAATCAACAGACTTGTCGAAAAAGCAAGAAGTCTGGCTATGTCACAGGCTAAAAAATCACAATTCGGAGAATCGGGGAAATATGTAAATTTCACGGATAAAGACGGTAAAAAAGCAGTAGTTGGTATTAACGAAGAAGCGATAGAAAAAGATCTTAAGTTTGCCGGATATAACCTATTAGTAACATCAGAAACGAAGATGAAGGACGAAGAAATGTATCAGATATATCATAATCTATGGAGAATAGAAGAATCGTTTAAAATTATGAAATCTGATTTGGATGCACGACCTGTTTTTGCGCGAACAACTGATGCTATCAAAGGGCATTTTCTGATATGCTATATAACTGTTTTATTGGAGCGCATATTTCAGTTCAAAGTATTGGAAAACAAATATTCTTCATCGGATATATTTTCGCTTATCAAAGGATTTAAAGTAACAAAAGCAGAACGCAAGCATATCAATACAACAACGGAATCTGAGCTTATCAATGATTTGTCGGACAAATTCGATTTACCACTTAATCACTATTTTCTTTCGGATAAGCAGATTCAATCTATCTTGAATTATATTATTTAATGTACCTAAAAAGGCTGTTGCAAAGAGAGCAGCAGCCTTACATTATATGTCAAAATATGTCAAACTTGCACCATTTTTTAAAGTTGGATTCTAAAGTCAGGTATTATACCATATTTTTTTTGAATATTAAATGAATAATATTGCTTTTTCTTTAAAAATCCTGTCATCTTTTGATAATAATATTGCATCTTGTATTGAAATATGATAAAACAAATGTGAAATAACACCTTTCCCCTATCCTAATTTTCCAATCCTATATACGATAGCTCTGTCCCGGCTGTGACGGGAATGCTTTTTTCATCCGCCTTCTCCATAAGCTGAAATATAAGCTCCGTAAGTCGTATGTATCTCTGTATTTGCCTGCCGCTTTCGCCGCTTATCTCTCCTATCAGATCTATTGATTTTAACTTGTGGACATTTTGTTCACAAGTTAATTCTAGCCTGCTCCCCTGATGCTTCATCGCGTCACGCTTCATTTTATAAGCATATACCAGTATTCCCGCTTAAAAAATTAAATCGCACAACAAAGCCGAAAAGTCCGTTATTATCACATTTTTTAGTGTAACAGAGCGGACTTTTTTCGTTTATAAGTGGCAAACTTGGGTTATATCATATTGTGAAAATTTTTTCAATACTTTTTTATAAAAAAACTAAAATTATTTTTATTTGACAAATTATTTTTGTTGATGTATAATATAGATAATAAAAATTTTTTTCAAGGGGAACGGTATGGACAAAATTTCTCTAAAAATAAAAATACTTTACAACAGTATGGGCAACGCGGAAAAAAGGATTGCCGACTGGATAGCGGACAACCCTGGAAAAATCATATCGCTGTCCATTGTAGAGCTTGCGGAAAAATGCAGATGCAGCGAAGCGACAATAGTGCGCTTCTCAAAGCGGCTCGGACTGAGCGGCTACCAGAAGCTTAAAATCTCCCTCTCCTCGGAGGGCGGCGGTTCTGCGGTGAATACCCATATAACTGCCGGAGACAGTGCTTATGAGATGTATGAAAAGGTGTGCAACGATATTTATCTTGCGCTTGAGCTGACAAAACGCTCGCTTGACCCCGACGCAATCGGACTTGCAGCTGAAAAGATATGCGGAGCGGATAAAATAGTAATTTTCGGTCTGGGAAATTCCGCTTCCGTCGCAATGGACGCAAGCCATAAATTTCTCCGTGCCGGGCTGAATGCCGTAGCTTATTCGGATAATCATATGCAGGTTATTGCCGCGTCACACCTTACCTCAAGTGATGTAGCAATAGCTGTATCCCATTCCGGCTCGTCAAAGGATATAGTCGAGGCGCTTAAAATAGCAAAAGAACACGGCGCCGCGACAATTGCAATAACAAACAACGGCAAATCCCCTGTTTTAAAGCACAGCGACATTGTTCTTTCTACCTCCTCGGACGAAACGCAGTATAATATACTCGCGCTCAATTCACGAATTGTTCAGCTTGCAATTATTGACGCTTTGTATTTTTATATTGTCTATAACCGCTCAGCGCAGGCTCTTGAATCAATAAAAGAAACCGAGCATTCCCTTTTGTCCAAGAAATATTAATGTTTTGCAGACATAATATTTACATAAACAGATGTTTTACTAATGAAGTTAAAAAGAGAAAGGCGGGTTATCATGGATACAGAATTATTTGAAGTTCTTTCAAGCAATACAATAAAAATTTCAAGATTTGAAATAACAGAGGATAAGCTGAAAACAGCCGATCAACAGTTTTATTATTCTTTTATAAAGATAAAGCCGGGTATCTGCGCAATAATTGAAACAGAAAAAGGCTTTGTTGTTCTAAAGGAATACCGTTATCCAATCAAATCATGGACATATGAATTTGCAGCCGGTATTATTGATGAAGGCGAAACACCGTCAGAGACTGCGATTCGTGAGATAAAAGAAGAAACCGGATTTATTGCAGATGAGATTAAGGAGCTTGGCATATTCTATCCGTCATTTGGAGCAACGGATGAAATGATTTATTTATTCCACGCAAAATGCTCATCGAAAACTGACGCTGAAACGGAGTTTTCTGAGTTTATTAAGTATGAGCTAATGTCTGAGCAAGAGGTAGAACAATTAATACGGTCAGGGGAATTTAAGCATGGCGCCGGTCTTTCTGCCTGGCTGAAGTATATGTTGAACAGAGAATAATTGCAATAGACTTAAAAGGGCAGTATCAAAAATTACATGATACTGCTCTTTTAAACATGATTATTTTGTTATCCTATAGCAATATGAAAGATGCCGAGCATGGAGGAATTATGAGCTTTCCGTCCTTAAACTCGCATTCACCGTTATATGAATATACGACTTCTTTGGGATATGAGTCAATGGACTGCGTATGCTGCGAGTCGGAAGGATTGATAACGACAAGAATAGTGCTGTCCTCCGCTGTTCTTTTATAAATCAAAGGATAGGACTTTACCGAAACAAGCTCAATATCTGACGACTCCTGCAAAGCCCTGTGTGACTTTCTTATTGCTATCAGCTTCTTTAGCTCATTAAGCAGTGAGTTCTCGTTTGCAAGCTGATCTTCAACCGTAGGTCTGTCATCGGACGGATCGGTCATAATATAGAGCTTATCTAGTGACGCTGCGGAAAATCCGCTGTTGGGTGTATTGTCCCACTGCATCGGCGATCGCGAACCGGTTCTTTCATATCCGCCTTCTACCGAGGTTAGTCCGTCAAGGTAGCGCATACCTATTTCATCTCCGTAATATATATACGGAACACCGGGCATAGACATAAGAAAGGCATATGCAAGCTTAATATGCTCCGTATCAAGCTTATACGAAATACGCTTCATATCATGATTGCCTGAAGGAATACAGATTAGTCCCTTCCCTTCCGTAAGAGTGCGGTTTGCCATATATGTGTCAAAAAATCCCGATAAATCACCATTCCCTTTTCCCGAAAAATACGGATTATCAATTCTGAACAGATCATTATAGTGCGAGGGACCGAAATGCAGAAGGAAGTCCATATCATAACCGGCAAGCAGAGATTGATTGGGCTGACCCCATTCAGATACAAATACCGCTTCGGGAAATCTGTCGTGGACCTTCCCCAGAATATCCTGCCATAGCTTAATCGTTTCCTTGTGTCCCTCATCATCCTTAACCAAGGAGAAAGCCATGTCCACACGAAAGCCATCGCAGCCCATACCGAGCCAGAACAATATAATATCAGTCAGCGCTCTGCGCGTCGCAGCAGCATCCGGTGAGTCTACCGCCGACTGCCAGGGCTTTGTGATTTTTGCAAAACCGTAATTCAGCGCGGGCTGAGTGGAAAAAAAGTTCAGAGCGCAGCAGCCGTCACGCTGGGAAATGCCCCGCAGTGAGCCGGTTATGTCCGATACGCCACCGCAATCCTCCCAAACAGAGTCTGTCCAGATATATCGGCCACTGTATTCATTCTGTTCCGGCTTTACAGACTCCTTGAACCACTTACAGTTTACTGATGTATGCCCCGGGACAAGGTCGAGAATTATATACATATTTCTCTTGTGAACCTCGTTAAACAGCCGCTTTAAATCCTCATTGGTACCGTATCTCGGCGCGGTGCTGTAATAATCCTCAATATCATAGCCTGCATCAGCAAACGGAGATGCGAAGCACGGATTCATCCATATCGCAGTAAAGCCCATATCCTCAATATAGTCCAGCTTTTCTATTATTCCGTTAAAGTCACCTATCCCGTCTGAATTTGAGTCCTTAAAGCTCTGCGGGTATATCTCATAAAATACAGCGTTTTTTAATGCTTTTTTCATAGCAGAAGCACTTCCTTTCATGATTGATTATAATAATATAAGTTTTTTAATCTATCTTCATTATCATTTCAAGCAGCCGTTTTACGCAGACTTCAATTTCCGCTCTGGATATTTTTCCGTCTGAGAGCGCCTGCATTACAGCCTCATGCTGTCCTATCGGCATTTTGACATCATTCCCTGCCTTAAGCTCCCTGTACTGCTCGGCATGATTCCACCAGTCCGATGTAACCATGCCCTCAAAGCCCCATTCGCCTCTTAATATATTTGTGATTATGTCATGATTTTCCGAGGCTCTAGTACCGTTTACTATGTTATATGATGACATAACTGTCCACGGCTGTGATTCCTTGACGCAGATTTCAAAGCCCTTGAGATAGATCTCACGGAGTGCTCTCTCTGATACTATCGAATCCGAATCAAGCCTGTTCACTTCCTTGTTGTTTGCGCATAAATGCTTTGCGGATGCCGCAATGTGCTGAGATTGTATGCCTCTTACCTTCGCCGCCGCCATTTTTCCCGCGATAAGCGGATCCTCGGAATAATACTCAAAGTTTCTGCCGCAAAGCGGATTTCTGTGAATATTCAGAGCCGGCGTCAGCCATATTCCGATATTATTCTCCTTTACCTCCTTTGCACCGGTAACACCTATTTTATACATGATATCCGGGTCCCATGTACACGCTATCATTGTCGCGCATGGGAATGCGGTCGTCACAACGCCTACCTCCTTATTTATACGCAGTCCGGCAGGTCCATCTGCTGTCATTACGTTGGGTATTCCGTATTTCTCAAGATTACCCATACCGCAGGTGTTCGCGGCGGCGGTATTCGGCTGTCCGTATGTAAGTCCCACGAGCTCGTCATCAGTGAGTTGGGCAATAAATTCATCTAACGTTACCTTTCCTTCGTAAACATCTATTAATTTTGCGGTCTCCTCCGGCGCCGATGCGGTATTTTCTTTATATTCATTTTTGTATATATTATTCGTGTATGAGGGCATTTTCTCAAAGCTGCCGTCAGAGAACATACGCTTTTCAAGCCTTACCGGGGCTGCCTGCTGAGACAACTGCTCGGTTACGGTGTCGGCTTCAACCGTATACTCGTAATCCGCTTTGACGGTATTGCGTACAGAGTTTCCGACAAAAAATTTATAGCTGCCCTTTTCAAGCACATATGATGACATCGAAAGCTTGCCTGTGTCGTCATAGCTTGCCATACTGCTTACCGGAAAATCAATATATACGGTTCTTGATTCGCCGGGAGCGAGCAAATCTGTCTTTTTAAAGCCCGGAAGCTCGTATACCGGCTTGCCAAGCAATCCCTGGGGCGCGCTGTAGTACACCTGCACAACCTCCTTGCCGCTCACACTGCCGGTATTTGTGACAACGGCGCTTACCTTGATTTTATCGCCGCTGAGCCGGGCTGAGATACAGGATATGTCAAAATCCGTATAAGACAGTCCGAAGCCGAACGGATAATTTACTCTTTCCTTCGCTCCCGGTACGGTTTCAAAATATCTGTAGCCTACGTATATATCCTCATAGTATTTTACATAGTCATCCGACTCCGAAAAGCTCTCTGATGACGGATAATCCGAAAATCTCTTTGCGAAGGTATCCACCAGCTTGCCCGAAGGGTTAACATCTCCGCACAGCACATCGGCAGTTGCAAGACCTCCCTCCATGCCGCCCTGCCATGCGTAAAGCACCGATGCGATCCTGTCATCGGAATGATACCATTCCGAATCGGTCTGAGCGCCTGCGTTGATTATGACAATAACATTTTTGAAATTACCGATCACGGTATTTACCATTTTTTCCTCCTGCTCACTGAGATAGAAATCACCGTCATGCATCTCGCCCTTTCTGTCCCAGCCCTCGCCGGAGAAACGGCATATTGTAATAATAGCCGTATCTGTATACGCTTTTGCGCCCGCAACAAGCTTTTCCGGTATTTCAGGCTCCTCGGTAAGCCCATTTTCCTTACCTTCGGCATACTGCTTTTCCATTTCGGTCCTGTAGAAATCAATAAGCCCGTCATAAACACTGATTTTCCCCTCGGACTCCTTGATTTTCAGTCCGTCATATATGTTTCTCACATATCTGACTGTTACGTCACCGCTTCCGCCTCCGCCTTTCACATAGTCGTACTGCGCCTTACCGAATACAGCAACCCTTCTGCCGTCCTTTAAGGGCAGCAGACCGCCCTCGTTTTTAAGCAGCACTATACCTTCGGCAGCGGCATTTCTTGAAATTTCGAT
>JAQXTR010000028.1 GCA_029219585.1 Clostridiales bacterium | reverse complement strand
GTACGGGGAATATATTTGAACAGTATGTCATTTTAAAGCTGTGGCACGAATTTTTAGTAAGGCACAAGGAGGTAAACAGCCTTGCTAATACAATGCGCAAAAAGCAGTGGGAGCAAATAGGGATAGAATACAGCGCTTTCATGAATAAAATGCTTATACCGTTTGAGGATAAATTCATTTCAGCAGATGATATTAAAGGATATTCGGGACAGGTGCGGATTGAAACAATGATTACAGATAAAAATATTGATTACGTTTATACATTTGACGAGGATATTATACCTATGTATGTAATGTATATGACAGAGCTTGCGAGAAGAGGAAAGCATATCCGCACCTGTGAAATATGCGGCAGACAATTTGTTGCTTCGAGGAAAGATACAAGAGTATGCGGCTCAAAATGCAAGTCACAGCGTCAGTCAGAATATTTCAAGGAGCATAAAGAAAAGGTTAAGGATGATGTTGTTGATAAGACCTATCAGCAAAATCGTGACGGATATGATAATTTTCTGAAAAAATTGAATAAGCTGAACATATCGGCTGACATGATAAATCCGTATAAGGAAGCAAAGTATGCTTTTCTCGGTGAAGGAAAGCAAAAACGCAAATCCTACAGAAACGGAAAATTAAAAAAGAGCGAGTTTCTCGAATGGATAAGACACGACAGATTGAACCGTATAAAAATGGAGAAAAGCATAGCGGAACAGCTTAACAGTGGAACAGAGTAGAAGATTAGAACTTCAAGAATGACACAAAACCTTACTTTTTTGGCTATAAAAATGCCGAGATATGACGAGGTAGTATAGCTATATTCGGAAGCTCGATTTTGCGGTTCTATTGTTCCACTCAATTTGTACGGTTTGCTGTGTATTTGGGGTAAAGTTTGGTTGGTATGTGAATTGAAATCTTCAGATATATGTGATATAATTTTATAACTACATAGATAATCGGAATTTGGCGAGGTGGGAAAGATGCTGACAAAACCTAAACATGGTTGGACGGACTTCCAACTGGATGGAACATCCATATACGGATTGAGCGATCTTGATGATATTGCATTTGAGTGGTTGAAACAGGCAATACATGGACTTGAAACATTGTTGCCGTTTTGTGTGAAAGGATTTATGGAACCTAATCGTTTCCTATGTGTTGTAAGTTATTGGAACTGTTATATAGTGTGTGAATTTGATGATCGTTTCCCAATAGAAGCAAAAGATATAAAGCATGAGTATTCCCATATAAGTATGCTTCAATTTTGCGAATTGCTCTACAATGATATTGAAGCAAGTCTTGATGAATGGGTTACGTTTGCGGATTATAACAATTATAATGACAGTGAATTGAAAAATCGTAGAAATCTTCTTAATCAGATGCTAAGCAAATTAGGGGTATTGATAGCCAAAAGAAGAAATTCATTTGGTGACAATCGTTGTTTCCTTTAAAAAGATAACAAATTCCGGTTTGTCTGTTGGATAAACGTCAGTGAGTTTGCCAATATAGTTTAAATAATAGGAGCATACAATGGAATACAAACCGCCATTTACAATAAATGATACTATAATAAATCTGCTTGCACAAGTCAGCGAGCTTGTAGGACAAGTGAGTGTATTGCATAAAGACAGTATCAGTCCGAGATTAAGACGAGAAAACCGAATAAAAACAATTCACTCATCCTTGGCAATTGAGCATAATTCCCTGTCGTTGGAGCAGGTGACGGCAGTGCTTAACGGCAAGCGTATTTTGGGTGCGCCACAGGAAATTAAAGAGGTACAGAACGCGTATGAAGCATATGAGCGTATGCTGTCGCTGAATCCTCTTGATATTGAGGATTTATTAAAGGCTCATCGGCTAATGATGAATGATTTGGTAAAAGAGAACGGACGATTCAGAAGCGGCGGCGTAGGCGTTTTTGAAGGCGAAAAGCTTATTCATGCCGCACCATCTGCCAACTACGTACCGCAGCTGATTTCGGATTTGTTTGAATGGTACAAGCAGTCAGCGCTTCATATTTTGATAAAAAGCTGTGTATTTCATTACGAATTTGAATTCATACACCCATTTGCGGACGGTAACGGCAGAATGGGCAGAATGTGGCATACATTGTTGCTAAGCCAATGGAATGAGCTGTTTGCATGGCTGCCGATTGAGGAACTGATACGGGAGCGTCAGCAGGAATACTATGATGCACTTGCGGTTGCTGATCGTAAAGCAGATTGTACTGAATTTGTTGAAATGATGATGAATATTATCCTTGACGCATTAACTGAACTTGACAAAAGCGACCAAGATACCGACCAAGTAAGCGACCAAGTTAAAACATTGTTGGCGTGCATGGGTGATGATGAATTATCTGCGGCTCAGCTTATGGAACGGCTGGGGTTATCACATCGCCCGACTTTCAGAAAAAACTATTTGCGTCCTGCGTTGGATAAGGGATTGATTGAAATGACAGTGCCTGATAAGCCGAATAGCCGTAATCAGAAGTATAGAGAAAATAAATATTACAGAGGATAAACGGAGTACGCTTATGGAAATAAAGAAAATAGCACACAATTTTTCGGTATGTAAAGTGAAAGACTTCTCAATGGTTGATTTGGAAAGTGAATATTGCTTTATCGGAAAAACTGATGAAGAAAAGTCCTTAGTTTGTATTACGGAGAATGTTCCGCAGAATACAGTTGAACGTGACGACGGCTGGCGCGCATTCAGAATACAAGGCATCTTGGATTTTTCTTTGATAGGAATACTTGCAAAAATATCAGCTCTGCTGGCTGAAAATGAAATCGGTATATTTGCTGTATCAACATACAACACCGATTACATTCTGACAAAGGCAGAGAATTACATTAAAGCGTTAGATGTTCTTGCTAATGCCGGATATACGATTATTTGATTGGATATTGTTTTTTATTACTATAATGTTATAATATAAAACAGATAATGGGTGCTGTTTTTCTGTGCAAAAATTTAAGGAGGAAATTTAGGCTTATTATATCATAAAAGCCCTTGATACGGCAGAGACTTCGCAAGACGTAATTACGAAGAATTTTTAGGTGAGGTCTATTTGGAAACAAGCTGCACAGAATGGAAAGATATATACAAAACAAATGTTTATGTCTTACTTTATTTACTTTTACTTTACTTTTTTTTAATTTTGTGTTATTATATATTTAGTTTCTAAAAAGAAGGAAAGGGATTTTATTATGTATAATTCTGCATTTTATAAAACGGAAGCGCGGAAAAGATTATCGGGAAATTACGGTCCCGCTGTTGCCGGCACGCTTATATATATGATACCGACATATCTTGTATATCTTATAAGCTATCTTGCAGGGCATTTTACGGGATTTAACACTGCAATAACCTATATCCTGAATATTATATTTCAAATTTTTGTTTTTAATGTTTTCATGGTAGGGTATATGCGCTTTCTGATTAATATGAAGCCCGCAGACGGCACTGACGCAAAGCGCTTTGACTTCAATGATGTTCTATCCGGATATACGATCGGATTTAAAAACACATTGAAAACCATGCTTCTGCGTGACCTTTATCTTGTGCTGTGGGGACTTATCGCAATAATTCCCGCGGCGGTCTGCACCGGAATTATCGCTTATCTCTCGGTTACGACAGACACTATCGCAAATATCTATAATATGATGCTTCAGCTCATTGACAGTCCTTCGCCGGATATGCTTAATAATATATCGTCATATATTATTGAGAACTGCGCTTATCTGCCTGTTATAACATCTCTCACCGCGATGGCGTCAATTGCATGTATGATACCGGTTATATACAAAAGCTACGAGTACAGTGCTGTACCTATGATTCTGGCGGAAAATCCGGATATGGATACAAAGGATATATTCAAGCGTTCCTTTAATATCATGCACGGCTATAGATGGAAATTCTTCTGTATACAGCTCTCGTTTATACTGTATATGATGCTTACGGCGATTATATTTACCGTTTCCATGTCCGTTCCGATATTCTATTTTGCACAAGCGCTGCTTATGCCGTATATGTGGATGACGCTGCTTGCTTTCTACACACAGCGCAGAGATGTTGTTCTTTATAATATTTCGGTTTACGGGAATAATTAAGGTTGAAAATAATCCGTATTTATGCTATAATTATTTTCAACAGATGAAAGGGAGCAATTAATATGAAGATTTCTATTATCGGTCTCGGACTGATAGGCGGCTCAATGGCAAGGCGTCTCCGCGGCTTTCACGACTGCACAATAACGGCTTATAACAGGACAAGGGAAAGCCTTGACCTCGCAATTGCCGACGGTGTTATAGACGAGGCATATAATACGCCGGGAGAGGCAATGGAGGGCGCAGATCTTATAATCATGTGCCTTTATCCTCAGCTTAATATTGATTTTGTAAGTGATAATCTTGACAGGCTCAAGCCCGGCGCGGTTATAACCGACGTTACGGGAGTAAAGGGCTTTATTGTACGCGAAATGAAGAAAATTCTGCCGGATAATGTCGAATTTATAGGCGGTCACCCAATGGCGGGCAGAGAGGTAGGGGGGTATAAAAGCTCAACGGACACTCTGTTTGACAATGCGCCGTATGTGATTACGCCGGATAATGACAGCAAGCCGAAAACTATAGAGCTTATAAGAGAAATGGCAAAGTACATAGGCTGCGGAGTTGTTACCACGACCTCTCCGGACGAGCATGATTCCATTATTGCCTATACCTCACAGCTTATGCACATAGTAGCCGTCGCGCTCTGTGACAATCCGCTGCTTGAAAGGGCGGGGGCATTCGCCGGAGGAAGCCTTCAGGACTGCACAAGAATTGCGGTTATAAACGAAAAAATGTGGAGCGAGCTTTTTGTTGAAAATAAAGAACAGCTTGCCAAGCGCATTACGGAATTTCAGGACACGCTTGAAATAATGAAGCAGGCGGCGCTCAGCGATGACCGTGAAGCTCTTGAAAAGATCATGAAGCACGGCAAGGAACAGAAATTAAAATGGTTGATGAGGAGCTGATATAATATGCCTAGAACAACGGAGGAGCAGGAGGGACTTTCCCTTCTCGGAAATAAACAAACTATATACAGAGATGACTATGCGCCGGAGGTTCTTGAAACCTTTATAAATAAGCATCCGGACAATGATTATATGGTAACCTTTAACTGTCCGGAATTTACAAGTCTTTGTCCTATCACCGGACAGCCGGATTTCGCTGAAATAAAAATCAATTATATTCCGGGAGAAAGAATGGTTGAATCGAAGTCATTAAAGCTGTATCTGTTCAGCTTTCGCAACCGCGGCGACTTCCATGAGGACTGTGTGAATATAATTATGAAGGATCTTGTTAAGCTTATGGATCCGAAATATATTGAGGTTAAGGGTATATTTACGCCGCGCGGAGGTATTTCGATCTATCCGTTTGCAAACTACGGACGCAAAGGAACAAAATATGAAAAAATTGCAGAGGAACGACTTTTTAACTCGCTCTCAATGCACTGATAATATAAGTAAGAGGTAACGTGAGATGAAAAAAGCATTGGTTGTTTTGTCAGGCGGTCAGGACAGCACCACCTGCCTGTACTGGGCTGTTGATAAATTCGGAAAGGAAAATGTGACAGCTGTTGGTTTTGATTACGGCCAGCGGCATAAAAAAGAGCTGGAATGCGCCGCCGATATATGCGCAGAGGAGGGTATAGCCTATGAGGTTATCCCTACGCCGATTATAAATCAGCTTTCGGCAAATTCCCTTACCCGCACCGATATTCCCGTTGAGGAAAAAAAGCCGGAGGGCGCTCCGCCCAACACCTTCGTTGAGGGAAGAAATCTGCTGTTCCTATCATACGCGGCAATTTACGCAAAAACCCACAGCATAACAGAGATTGTTACAGGCGTATGTGAAACGGACTTTTCGGGCTATCCGGACTGCCGCGATATATTTGTTAAATCGCTTAACGTCACGCTCAACCTTGCGATGGAATATAACTTTGTAATACACACCCCCCTTATGTGGCTTGACAAATCTCAGACCTGGGAGCTTGCCGATAAGCTCGGTGTTATTGATAAGATATACAAAAAGACACTGACCTGCTATAACGGCGTTATAGGGGAGGGCTGCGGACACTGTCCTGCATGCTTCTTAAGACGGCGCGGCTATGAGCAGTATATGGAGAAGAAGAAAAATGTATGAGGTAAAAAAAAGAATTGAGATTTCTGCCGCCCATAGGCTTAGTCTGAGCTATGAGTCAAAATGTGAAAATCTCCACGGTCACAACTGGATTATTGATGTATATCTCCGTTCGGAGGAGCTTAATGAAGACGGAATGGTTATGGATTTTACCCACATCAAAAGACAGATTCAGGACAGATTTGACCATAAGGTTATAAATGACGTTGTGGATTTTAATCCGACTGCGGAAAATCTTGCAAAATACATCTGCGACGCTCTTGCGCCCTGCTGCTACAGAGTTGACGTTCAGGAAAGTATTGATAATATCGCTTCCTACATTAAATAGGGCTTACGGCAAAAGGAGAGATACAAATGCTTATTTCCGAAATTTTTGACAGTATTGACGGCGAGGGAATACGCGCGGGGCAGTTATGCACTTTTATAAGAGTTGCCGGATGTAATCTGCGCTGCTCCTACTGCGATTCAATGTATGCGGTTGAACCTGAAAAGTACAGTGATACCAAGCCTAAGGAAATGACTGTCAGTGAAATTCTTTCATATGTGAACAGAAAATACAAGCGTGTCACTCTCACGGGCGGAGAACCGCTGCTGTTCCCGGAATCAATAAAGCTTGTGAACAGTCTTTGCCAGCTGGGTTATGAGGTCAATATCGAAACAAACGGCTCATGCGATATAACCGCATTCCGTGACCTTATAAGATGCAATGAAAATCTATTTTTTACGATTGATTTCAAACTGCCCTCAAGCCGTGAAATGTACAGTATGCGTCTTTCAAATTATGAAGAACTGCGAAAGTCTGATGTGCTGAAATTTGTTATCGGCTCGGAGGAGGATGCCGAGGTTGCTGCCTCCTACGCTCATAATCTGATTGAAAAGTACGGCAAGGACGCGCCGTATATTTACTGCGGCATTGTTTTCGGCAAATATGAGCTGAAGGACGTAATTGAGCTTTTTATGAAGGACCCGGTTTTAAAGGATGTCCGCTTTCAGATTCAGATGCACAAAATCATCTGGGATCCGGACGCCAGGGGAGTATAAGTTATATAAAACGTGGCCGGTCAGTCCGCTGAACACCCCAAAACTGAAACAAGCATACCGCCGTAAACAGCGATATGCTTGTTTTTTTTATACTCTGCCTGCCGGAAACGGATGATAGTGTACTATCACTATTCGTCCGATGTCCGCAGCAGATTAGAAATTCTATTGGATTATATCCGTGAATTATTCAGCATCCTCTGCAATTTTAGCCTGAGCGGCAGCAAGTCTTGCAATCGGAACTCTGAACGGTGAGCATGAAACATAGTCAAGACCGATCTTGTGGCAGAACTCAACTGATGTCGGGTCACCGCCGTGCTCACCGCAGATACCTACGTGGAGTGACGGACGAACCGGCTTGCCCAGGTCGATAGCCATCTTCATGAGCTTACCAACGCCTGACTGGTCAAGCTTTGCGAACGGATCGTTCTCGAATATCTTCTTGTCATAGTATGCATCAAGGAACTTGCCTGCGTCATCACGTGAGAAGCCGTAGGTCATCTGTGTAAGGTCGTTTGTACCGAAGCAGAAGAACTCAGCCTCTGAAGCGATTTCATCAGCAAGAAGCGCAGCTCTCGGAATCTCGATCATTGTACCAACCTCATATTCAAGCTCAGCGCCTGCAGCAGCGATTTCAGCGTTAGCTGTCTCAACTACAACATTCTTAACATACTTAAGCTCCTTAACGTCACCAACCAGCGGAATCATGATTTCCGGCTTGATTGTCCAATCAGGATGCTTTGCCTTAACATTGAGGGCAGCTCTGATGATAGCTCTTGTCTGCATCTTTGCGATTTCCGGATATGTTACCGCAAGACGGCAGCCGCGATGTCCCATCATCGGGTTGAACTCGTGGAGCGAATCAATGATTGTCTTAATCTGCTCAACAGTCTTGCCCTGTGTATCAGCAAGAGCCTTTATATCAGCCTCATCTGTCGGAACAAACTCGTGGAGCGGGGGATCGAGGAAACGGATTGTTACCGGGTTGCCCTCAAGAGCCTCATAAAGCTCCTCAAAGTCTGACTGCTGCATCGGGAGAATCTTAGCAAGAGCTGCTTCTCTCTCCTCAACAGTATCCGAGCAAATCATCTCTCTAAACGCGTCAATTCTGTTGCCGCCGAAGAACATATGCTCTGTACGGCAAAGACCGATACCCTCAGCGCCGAGCTCTCTTGCCTTCTTAGCGTCAGCAGGAGTATCAGCGTTTGTACGAACCTTCATTGTTCTGTACTTGTCAGCCCAGCTCATGATTCTGCCGAACTCACCTGCGATTGTAGCGTCTACAGTCGGGATAACACCGTCGTAGATGTTACCGGTTGAACCGTCTATTGAAATGAAGTCGCCTTCCTTATATGTCTTGCCTGCGAGAACGAACTGCTTGTTAGCCTCGTCCATAGCGATGTCGCCGCAGCCTGATACGCAGCATGTACCCATACCGCGGGCAACAACTGCAGCATGTGATGTCATACCGCCGCGAACTGTGAGAATACCCTGTGAAGCCTTCATACCCTCGATATCCTCAGGTGAAGTCTCAAGACGGACAAGAACAACCTTTTCGCCTCTGTCGTTCCATTCCTTAGCGTCGTCAGCTGTGAATACTATCTTACCGCATGCAGCACCGGGTGATGCACCAAGAGCCTTAGCTACCGGTGTTGCAGCCTTAAGAGCTGCCGGGTCAAACTGCGGATGAAGCAATGTGTCAAGGTTTCTCGGATCGATCATTGCTACAGCTTCCTTCTCTGTTCTCATACCCTCATCAACGAGGTCACAAGCTATCTTAAGAGCTGCCTGAGCTGTTCTCTTACCGTTTCTTGTCTGGAGCATGAAGAGCTTTCTGTCCTGAATTGTGAACTCCATGTCCTGCATATCGCGGTAGTGTGTTTCGAGAGTATTGCAAACCTGCTTGAACTGCTCGAATACCTCCGGCATAACCTCAGCAAGTGCTGAAATCGGCTGCGGAGTTCTTACGCCTGCAACAACGTCCTCACCCTGAGCGTTCATAAGGAACTCACCCATGAGCTTCTTCTCGCCTGTTGCCGGATCACGTGTGAACGCAACGCCTGTACCTGATTCGTCTGACCAGTTACCGAATGCCATTTCCTGTACGTTAACGGCAGTACCCCATGAATACGGAATATCGTTGTCACGGCGGTAAACATTAGCTCTCGGGTTATCCCATGAACGGAATACAGCCTTGATAGCTCCCATGAGCTGCTCCTTCGGATCGTTCGGGAAGTCCTCGCCGATCTTGTTCTTATACTCAGCCTTGAACTGATTAGCAAGCTCCTTAAGGTCGTCAGCTGTAAGGTCAACGTCCTGAGTAACGCCTCTTTCGGCCTTCATCTTGTCGATGAGCTCCTCGAAATACTTCTTGCCCACTTCCATAACTACGTCCGAATACATCTGGATAAATCTTCTGTAGCAGTCGCGCGCCCATCTCTCATTGCCTGTCTTCTTCGCAACAACCTCAACAACCTCTTCGTTAAGACCGAGGTTAAGGATAGTGTCCATCATACCCGGCATTGACGCTCTTGCGCCTGAACGAACGGATACGAGAAGCGGGTTCTCAAGATCACCGAACTTCTTGCCTGTGATCTCCTCCATCTTCTCGATGTGCTCATTGATCTGAGCCTGAATTTCATCGTTGATCTGTCTGCCATCCTCGTAGTACTGTGTACAAGCTTCTGTTGAAATTGTGAAGCCCTGCGGTACCGGCAGACCGAGATTAGTCATCTCTGCGAGGTTTGCACCCTTACCGCCGAGCAGCTCTCTCATGTTTGCATTACCTTCAGTAAAAAGGTAAACATACTTTTTTGCCATTGGAATCTCCTCCTGTTTGATTTAAAATAATGTTATATAGCAGTCATAGACAACATATATCTATTACTTATATTATAACATAAATTTTGAATTTGTCCACTAAAAATTGTGATTTTTTTCTCATTCTTTAAAATTTTATATAATATTCCTATAAATAAATGGTTTTTGGCAAGAAAACGGACTTAAAAAATAGCAAATAGCAATTGATTTTATACTCTTATCGTGTTATAATATAACATGGAAAGAAAGGGGTATGCAGAATGTTGCTTGCAATAGACGTAGGAAATACAAATATAGTGATCGGCTGCATAAAGAACAACAGAATACTTTTTAACGAAAGAGTATCGACAAATCACAGAGCGACAGATCTTGAATATGCAATTCAGCTTAAAACCATAATAGAAATACACAATATAGATAAGCGCGAAATAGAGGGAGCGGTAATGTCGTCGGTAGTACCCTCGGTTACGGGAATCATAAAGAGAGCGGTGCAGAAGCTGCTTCACATTGATACCCTTGTAGTGGGACCGGGAATAAAAACAGGACTGCGGATATTAACCGATAACCCGGCTCAGCTTGGCTCTGACCTTGTTGTTGACGCGGTGGCAGGAATTAATTATTACAGCGCGCCGCTTATAATAATTGATATGGGTACAGCGACCACCATGTCGGTGATAGACAGGGACGGAAATTATGCCGGAGGAATGATCATACCGGGAATGAGGACATCTCTTGACGCTCTTGTCAGCGGTGCGGCGCAGCTGCCGAAGATACAGCTTGAAAAGCCGGAGAATGTTGTAGGAACATACACTGCGGAATGTATGAAGAGCGGCATAATGAATTATACGGCGTCGGGGCTTGACGGATGTATAGAGAAAATAGAGGAGGAGCTTGGTTATAAATGTACCGTGATTGCAACAGGAGGTCTTTCGGGGCTTATAGCTCCGCTGTGCAGGAAGGAAGTCATATATGATAATGATTTGCTGCTTAAGGGGCTTATGGTAATTTATAACAAAAACAGGGTGAATAATCATGAAAAAAGAATTTGACCATGAAAAGATAAAAAGCGCGGTACGCGCGCTGATAGAGGCTTTGGGCGATGATCCGGAGCGGGAGGGACTAAAGGAAACCCCGGACAGGGTTGCGAGAATGTATGATGAGGTATTTGAGGGAATGCGTTATACGAACAATGATATTGCCCAAATGTTCAACAAGTGCTTTGAGGATGTGCATTCAAACGACCTTGTGCTTGTAAAGGATATTGAGGTGTTCAGCTACTGCGAGCATCATCTGGCGCTTATGTACAATATGAAGTGTCATGTCGGCTATATCCCAAACGGCAAGGTTATAGGTCTTTCAAAGATTGCGAGAATATGCGATATGGTAAGCAAGCGCTTGCAGCTACAGGAGCGCATATGCGCCGATATTGCCGACATTATGCAGAAGGTGTGCGAAACTGAGGACGTGATAGTAATCGTTGAGGGCGAGCACAGCTGCATGACCGCCCGCGGAATAAAGTCCCGGGGTGCAAAAACGAGAACCTCCGCAATTCGCGGACTGTTTGAATCTGATTATGAGCTGCGTCATGAGGTGTATGAGCTTCTCAAATAATAATGACCGGCACAGCTTTTGACTGCGCCGGTTATTTTGCGCTTTGATTTAGCAATTCTGTCGTTTTTTTAATTCCATGATTTTTTTGTTGTGAACAAAATGTGAATAATTTTACATCTTACTTGACACACCTGAAAAATAAGAATAAAATAAAAGATATGGCAGCTTGCATTACGCTGCCTATTTCATGAAAGGAGAGTAAAACACATGATAAAAAAGCTTATGGGTTCTATCCGGGAATATAAATCAGCGTCTGTTATGACGCCTGTTTTTGTAGTTCTGGAGGTAATTATGGAAATACTTATTCCGTTTCTCATGGCAAAGCTTATAGACAATATAAGCGATATGAATTATGTTATGAAAATAGGCATTGTGTTAATCATATGCGCCTGTTTTGCGCTGCTGTTCGGAGTTCTTGCCGGAAAATACGCCGCGACAGCGTCTGCCGGCTTTGCGAAAAATCTGCGCCTTGATATGTTTAAGCGGATACAGAAATTTTCGTTCGCAAATATTGATAAGTTTTCAACAGGCGGTATTGTAACGCGTCTGACAACCGACATTACCAATATTCAGAACGCGTATATGATGATTATCCGTATTGCCGTAAGAAGCCCTATAATGATGGTATGCGCTTTGGTTATGGCGTTCGGAGTAAACGCAAAGCTTTCTGTTGTTTATCTTATAATGATACCGGTTCTCGGCTTTATTCTGTTTAAGATAATGACAACGGCTCATCCGATATTTGAAAAAATGTTTCATGTATATGATAAACTGAATAATGTAATACAGGAAAATCTTCACGGTATAAGGGTTGTAAAATCCTTTGTCCGCGAGGGGCATGAGGAGGAAAAGTTCAACGAACAGGCGGAGGATATTTATAAATACTCCGCAAGGGCGGAAAAGCTTCTCGCCTTCAACGCTCCGGCAATGCAGCTGTGCGTATATTCGTGTATGATGGTTATTTTCTGGTTCGGTGCGCATTTTATAGTAAACGGAAATAACACAGGTTTTACGATAGGTAACTTAACGAGTATGTTTACATATACAATGCAGATACTTATGAGTCTTATGATGTTCTCAATGGTTTTTGTAATGGTTACAATGGCCCGCTCGTCTGCGGAGCGTATAAGTGAGATACTTGATACGACAAGCGAGATAAAGAACAAGGATAATGCCGCAAAATATGTAATAGACGGAAGAATCCACTTTGACCATGTATCCTTTGCATATCCCGGTCATTCGAGGTCATTAAAAAATATTAATCTTGAAATTCCGTCGGGTTCAACCGTTGGTATTATAGGCGGAACGGGTTCGGGAAAGTCGTCGCTGGTGCAGCTTATTCCGCGTCTTTATGACGTAACGGAGGGCAGAGTCACCGTAGGAGGACGCGACGTGAGAAACTATGATATTGAAACTCTGCGCAACAGCGTTGCTATGGTTCTTCAGAAGAATGTTCTGTTCTCAGGAACAATCAGGGAAAATATGCGCTGGGGCAATGAGGATGCCACAGACGAGGAAATAAAGGCGGCATGTCATGCGGCGTGCGCCGATGAATTTATCGACACATTCCCCGACGGCTATGATACATATATCGAGCAGGGCGGTGCAAATGTTTCGGGCGGACAGCGCCAGAGACTGTGTATAGCCAGAGCACTCCTTAAAAAGCCGAAAATACTCATTCTCGATGACAGCACAAGCGCCGTAGATACAAAGACGGACGCTCTTATAAGAGAAGCTATGCAGAAGGAGATACCGGGTGCTACAAAGCTTATAATCGCCCAGAGAATTTCCTCCGTTGAGCACGCGGATATGATCGTGGTTATGAACGGCGGCATAATTAACGGAGTGGGAACGCACGAGGAGCTGCTGAAATCCAATGAGATCTATAAGGAGATTTATGACTCGCAGGTGAAGGGAGGCGGCGAGGATGAATGATATGAAGAAACCGAACAAAAACGCCGGTGCGGCAAAGGCATTAAACAGACTTCTTTCATATATTAAAAAGTATAAGGTGATGTTTATATTCGTGCTTGTGTGCATATTCATAAGCGCGCTTGTGGGCGTTATCGGTTCGACCTTTATTCAGACGCTTGTAGATAAGTTTATAACGCCGATGCTTGTAAATCACAGTACTGACTATTCGGGGCTTGCGCGGGCACTCTTACTTCTCGGCGGAATTTACATCATAGGAATTGCTGCCACATTCCTTTACCAGAGGCTTATGGTTAATGTGGGGCAGGGGGTGCTGCTTGATATCCGAAAGGAAATGTTTGAACATATGCAGAGCCTTCCGATAAGCTTCTTTGACACACATTCCCACGGCGATCTCATGAGCCGGTATACAAACGATACAGACACTCTCAGACAGATGCTCACCCAGTCTGTCCCGCAGATATTTTCGTCCGCAATGACTATAATCTGTGTGTTCTGCGCAATGCTCAGAACCAGCTTCGCTCTCACGGGCGTAGTATTGATATTCGTTCTGATAATGATGTGCTGCGTAAAGGGTATAGGCGGCAACAGCGCGCGGTTTTTTGTGAAGCAGCAGAAAGCAATCGGCGATGTAAACGGATACATTGAAGAAATGATAAACGGTCAGAAGGTTATAAAGGTGTTCTGCCGCGAGGAGGACACGATTGCTGATTTTGAGAAAAAGAATGATGCTCTGTTTAAACAGGCGGAGGCGGCAAATAAGTTTGCAAACATTCTTATGCCTGTAATGAACAATCTCGGAAACATAGAGTATGTAGCGGTTGCGATGGTCGGCGCCGTGCTTGTTATGGCGGGTGTCGGCGGCGGAATAGGAGGGGCGCTCACTCTCGGAGGCGTGGCGGCATTTCTCAGCTTTACAAAGAACTTTACCATGCCGATAAGCCAGATTTCCCAGCAATTCAATTCAATCGTTATGGCTCTTGCGGGTGCGGGCAGAATATTTGATATGCTGGATGCGGAGCAGGAGAATGATGAAGGCACGGTACAGCTTGTAAGAGGTTCAATCGGCAGAAACGGAGTTTTCCGTCCGGATAATTACGGAGACTGGATGTGGGAGGACAACGGCAGATATATACCGCTTAGAGGCGATGTAAAGCTTGCTGATGTTGATTTCGGCTATGTTCCGAATAAAACTGTTCTGCATGATATAAGTCTTTATGCCGAGCCGGGACAAAAGGTTGCGTTTGTCGGCTCAACCGGCGCGGGTAAAACAACTATAACAAACCTTATAAACCGATTCTATGATATACATAAGGGAACAATAACATATGACGGTATTGACATAAACAGAATAAAGAAGTCCTCGTTAAGAGGCTCTCTGGGAATAATCCTTCAGGATACACATCTGTTTACCGGAACACTCCGTGAGAATATCCGTTACGGGCGGCCGGAAGCGACGGACTTTGAAATCGAAACCGCGGCGCGCCTTACGGGAGCGGATGAGCTTATCTTGAGTCTGCCGGATGGCTATGACACGATAATCGACGGCAGCGGCGGAAGTCTTTCACAGGGGCAGTGCCAGCTCATAGCAATTACGAGAGCCGCTGTGGCGGATCCGCCCGTAATGATAATGGACGAGGCGACAAGCTCAATTGATACGCGCACCGAGGCGATAGTTCAGCGCGGTATGGACGCTCTTATGCAGGGCAGGACCGTATTTGTAATTGCGCACAGACTTTCAACCGTACGCAATTCCGATGTAATTATGGTTCTTGATCACGGCAGAATTATTGAGCGCGGCAGTCATGACGAGCTTATTGCTCAGAAGGGTACATATTACAGACTGTATACCGGAGCGTTTGAGCTGGATTAATTTGATACAATAATATAAAA
>JAQXTR010000027.1 GCA_029219585.1 Clostridiales bacterium | reverse complement strand
CGGGAGTTTGACAGTTGAAAAGTAAAAAAATCGCTGAAAGCCGCATAAAGGCTTAATTTTTTTGTCAAATTTTCAATTTTTATCTTGCGTTCTTCTGCGTTCTGTGGTATAATAGATGTATATGGAGGTGTTTTGTATGAGAATTAAGACTACTAATACAAAAAACGGAAGATTATTCTATGTCATTAAAACATATTATGATACTCACGGTAAAGAACATTCTTTAACCGTTGAGAAACTTGGGAATGAAAACGCTATTCGAGAGAAGTACAACTGCGATCCCGATGTATGGGCTAAAGAGTATGTTGCTAAGCTTAATACACAAGAGAAAATTTTAAAATTTGACAAAAAAATTAAGCCTTTATGCGGCTTTCGGCGATTTTTTTGCTTTTCAACTGTCAAACTCCCGTGTCAAACTCCCGTGTTCTTAATTTTCTCATTATCATCACCCAGCTATTATTTTATCATACTTTTGTATAAATTTCCATTACAGAAATATTTCAATTTTAGATTGACGGTTATTTTACAACTTAGCCTTGCAATTTGACTTGTTTTGTGCTATAATTATATGGTTAATAGGTTTAATTATCGGGAGCCGCCTTTTACTGCGGTTCAAGGAGGAAATTATGGCTAAAAAGTCAAAGGAACAACCGCTGGACATGTCTGCAATCGAGAATCAGGCTATTGTCGGCGTAGATTTGAATAGTGAAATGAAGAAGGCGTACATTGATTACGCCATGAGTGTTATCGTAAGTCGTGCGCTTCCGGATGTGCGTGATGGACTGAAGCCTGTTCACCGTAGGATTCTTTATGATATGTATGAGAGCGGACTGATGTATGAAGCTGATTTTCGTAAATCCGCAACAACTGTCGGTTCTGTACTCGGTAAGTATCACCCGCACGGAGATGCGTCTGTTTATGATGCAATGGTTCGTCTTGGACAGGATTTCTCTCTGAGATACCCATTGGTTCAGCCGAAGGGTAACTTCGGTTCGGTGGACGGCGATCCGCCTGCGGCTTACAGATACACAGAATCAAAAATGTCAAAGATTGCGGCAAGAATGCTTACGGAAATAGAGAAGGAAACAGTAGATTTTGTTCCTAACTTTGACGATACCTTAAAGGAGCCTGATGTGCTGCCTTCGAGATTTCCTAATCTGCTTGTAAACGGCTCAAACGGTATTGCTGTAGGTATGGCGACAAACATTCCTCCGCATAATCTCACAGAGTGTATAGATGCTATTATTGCGTCAATTGATGATCCGATGATCTCGGTTGATGAGCTTATGGATTATATACCGGGTCCGGATTTTCCTACCGGCGGAGTGATTATGGGCAAGAGGGGTATCCGTCAGGCGTATACAACAGGACGCGGCAAGATTATTCTGCGTGCGAGAGCAGAAATTGAAGAGCTTGATAACGGCAGATCACGTATTGTTGTAACAGAGATACCGTATAAGGTTAATAAGGCTCAGATGGAGAAGCACATCAATGAGCTTATGCGTGACGGAAAGCTGGACGGAATCGCAGCAACCCGTGACGAGTCGGCAGAGGATATACGTTTTGTGATTGACCTTAAGCGCGATGCAAACGCGAATGTTGTATTAAATAATTTATATAAATACACTGAGATGCAGGAAGCCTTCGGTATTATCATGCTTGCGCTTGTTGACAAGGTACCGAAAATTCTTAATCTCAAGCAGATGATTGACTATTATATAGCTCATCAGGAGGATGTTATAGTAAGGCGCACAAGGTTTGATCTGAGGAAGGCTCAGGAGCGCGCTCACTTGCTTGAGGGCTATAAGATCGTTATAGATAATATTGATGAGGTAATCCGTATAATCAGGGCATCCGCGTCGGTGGAGGATGCAAAGAGGAATCTGTGTGAGCGTTTCGGACTGGATGATGCGCAGGCTACTGCGATCGTCAGAATGCAGCTGGGACGTTTGTCAGGTATGGAACGTGATAAGATTGAAGCGGAGTATGAAGAGATATTGGCAAAGATTGCAGAGTATGAAGGAATTCTTGCTGATGAAGCCAAGGTTTGCGAGATAATAAAGAATGATCTTACCGAACTGAAAAATAAAGACGGAGATCCGCGACGTACTGAGATTGCAATGGATTATACCGATCTTGAGGATGAGGATCTTATTGAGGAAGAGGATTGTATAATCACCCTTACCCATAGCGGTTATACAAAGCGTATGCCTGTTGATACCTATAAATCACAGCGCAGGGGCGGCAGAGGAATAACGGGTGTTACAACAAGGGAAGAGGACTTTGTTGAGCATATATTCACTTCCTCAACACATGAAAATATATTGTTCTTTACTACCCGCGGTATTGTTTATCGGCTTAAGGGCTATCAGATACCCGAGGCGGGCAGAACCGCAAAGGGAATGGCAATTGTGAATCTGCTTCCGCTTGAGAGCGGCGAGAAAATCAGCGCAATGATTCCGATAAGGCAGTTCAATAACGGTGACTTCCTCACCTTTGTAACAAAGAAGGGACTTATAAAGAGAACCGATGTTATGGATTATTCGAGAATCCGTCAGAACGGTCTGAGGGCTATTGAGCTTATGGAGGGCGATGAGCTTATAAGCGTAAATCTCACTGATGGAGAAAAAGATATACTTGTTGCGACGAAGGATGCTTTTGCAATACGATTTGCGGAAAAGGACGGGCGCGCAATGGGTAGGACAACCCGCGGTGTTAAGGCTATTGATCTTAGACCGGGTGACGAGGTTATGTCTGCAGTTGTAATAGATAAGGAAAAAACTGACGAAGCAATTCTTGCGGTAACTGAGAACGGCTACGGAAAGCGCAGCGATTATGATGACTATCGTATCCAGTCACGAGGCGGAAAGGGAATATTCACCTATAAGCTGGGAGAAAAGACCGGCAGACTGGCAGGTGTTGTTTCTGCAGCGGAGGATCAGGATATTATGCTTATCACTTCAGAGGGTGTTGTAATAAGGATGCATGTTGATGAGATAAGCAAGTTCGGACGCCATACACAGGGAGTAAGACTGATGAAGCTGGCAGAGGGTGTTAATGTAGTAAGCGTTGCACTTACAGAGCGTTATCAGGAGGATGAAGAACAGCCTGCGGAGGATGCTTCAGAAAAAGCGGAGCAGAGCGAAAATATTGAAGAATAAAATATTGGGAGGCTTGAAAATGAAGAAAACAGCAGCATTTTTAGCGGTTCTTATGTCTGCGGCGGTAATACTTGGCGGATGCGGCTCAAAGAAGAATAAAGCCGATATTGATGATATTGCCACAGAACAACCGACAGAGCGTGTAAGCCGCAACAGTGAAGAGCTTGAGAGGCTGACAAGAAACACGATTGATGCGGAAATTGTTCTGACAAACGGTGAGATAATAGATATGGAGCTCTATCCTGATCTTGCACCTAAGACGGTTGCAAACTTTGTAAAGAATGTGAACGAGGACTTCTATACGGGAACGATTTTTCACCGTGTAATAGACGGCTTTATGATTCAGGGAGGCGGCTATGATGAGGACTGCAAGCTAAAGAGTGTTTCCGAAACGGTTGAGGGCGAGTTTGAGGATAATGGTATTGAGAACCCTCTGTCCCATGAAAGGGGCGTAATTTCAATGGCGAGAACAAGCGAACCCAACAGCGCGTCCACCCAGTTCTTTATAGTTCAGACCGACAGCACTTATCTTGACGGACAGTATGCGGCATTCGGCCGCGTGACGGCGGGAATGGATGTTGTCGATGAAATTGCGTCATCACCCAAAGCAGAGGATCCTCCGTCGGGATTCGATGATCTTACGGAAACACTGTATGTTATTGAGTCAATAACTATTCTCTCAGATACCGATGCAGTGCTTGAGGAGGATACAGAGTTATCTGATGAAACAGAGGCGGATGAAGAGCCGACACAGAAAGTAGCAAAGTAATTAACAGGAGGATTAATCAAAATGAATATAGAAATAGAAATGCAGGATGGCGGAATGATTAAGGCAGAGCTTTATCCTGAAACAGCTCCCATAACCGTTGCAAATTTTGAAAAGCTCATAAAGGAGGATTTCTTTGCAGGGCTAGTATTCCATCGGGTAATCAAGGGCTTTATGATTCAGGGCGGCGGAATGGATGCTGTGGGCAATCAGAAGAAAGCAGAGTCAATCAAGGGCGAATTTGATGCAAACGGCGTTAAGAACGACCTAAAGCACACGCGCGGTGTTCTTTCCATGGCAAGGACAATGTTCCCTAACAGCGCATCAAGCCAGTTCTTCATTATGCATGAGGACGCGCCGCATCTTGACGGTCAATATGCTGCATTTGGCAAGGTTACGGAGGGGATGGATGTTGTTGACAGGATTGCAGAAACCGATACTGATTTCAGCGATCAGCCCATCGTGCCGCAGGTAATAAAGACAATAAGAATGGTATAATTGTGCAGGAATATTGAAGCAAAGCAGCTTTAAATTTGTTTTTTTGAAAAAACATTGAGGTGTACAGACAAATTTCTGTATAAAAAATTGCTTGAAATTTCTTTAAAGATGTGTTATAATAACATCAATCGAGTAGCGAAAAGAACGATTTGTACAACAAATTGCAGGCATGTTTTGGTAATACAAAAACAAGTGCCGTTCAGAGCGTAAGTCCGGATTAATTTCGGATTTACGCTTTTTTTACGATTAGGTTATGGCAGCTCCCTTGATATATGCTTTTGACTAAGTTTTCTATAGTCAAAAACTTAGTCAAAAGAGGCCTTAACCGCTTGCATTTCCGATACAAGTGCTTATGATTGCGGTTGGTATCGGAACAGGCGTGGGAGCTAACGCATTACTGTCAAGAAGTCTTGGTATGGGTAACAAAACAAAGGCGAATTACACCTGCGGAAATTCGATTTTTATGGGAATAGTAATTTATGTGTTGATCCTGCTGTTTGGATTATTCGGCGTAAAGTCGTATATCGCCTCTCAGACGAGTAATCCCGTTATATTTAATATGGCTGTGAGCTATCTCAAGGTTTGCTGTATAATATCAATGGGCAATGTGTTTTTTGCTGTATTTGAAAAGCTCCTGCAAGCAACAGGACTATCACTTTATTCCACTATCGCCATGATTACGGGAGCGTTGCTTAATGGTTATTTATAAAAAGAAAGTCAATACACTTAAGAATCACTGAACGCGGTTAAAGAAGTGAATAACAGACTTGCAGCAGGCCGTCAACTGCAGGTCTGTTATTTGTATTATAGCAGTATTACTTTTTGGGTTTGTTCAATATGAAGTATTATTGTTGTATTTTGAGTTAATACGGCAGCAGCACCACAGTATAAATATTACAGCGGCGCTTGACGCAAGCATGAGAGGTATAACAGTACAGGAGAGGGAGAGGACACTCGCCTTGTCGGAGAATACATATGCCGAAACCGGAAATACGTACAGTATTGCGGCAGTTATTACTGCTGCAATTATGCTGTGGAGCAGCTTACCCAGAATATAAGGCTTAAGGCTTAAGCCTGAGCCGGCAGTTACCGCCATTACCTGAAGATGTACGCTTATGCCGGAAAAACCGACAATGAAGGATGTCATAATGAGTTTTTCATACATGCTTATGTCAAGTACGGAAATCCGCAGAGTACCGGTTGAAAATTCGCATATCCCCGCTGCGAGAGAATACATCAGGGGTGGAAGCGGCAGCAGATCGAGCAGCGCGCGGGAGATTGCGGAGAAAAATATTATGGAAAAGCATACTGTCAATATATTCCGTGATGCGCCCGAAAGTGCTGTGGAGAACACCTCTCCGAGCGGCATTTCGGCGGTGTCAAGCCGCATTGAGGGAGAATTATGTCTGCTGCGGCCGTAAAAGCGAAACACAATCCCGACTGTTAAGGAGGATACTATATGAATAACATAGAGTATTACTCCGTATGACGGCTTTGCGTAAATCGCTGTTCCTACCGAGCCGATTATAAAGAGTGGACCGGAATTGTTGCAGAAGGCAAGAAGCCGTTCAGATTCTGATTTGGACAGACTTCCGCACCGATAGAGCTGGCATGCCGTAACGGCGCCGAGGGGGAAACCGCTGATTATCCCAAGCACAAATGCGGCCGCGCCGGAGGGGGCAACATTGAAGATGGGAAGCATAATCTTTTGCGCAGCGCGGGCAAGAACCGATCCGAAGCCGGAATATATAAGCAGTCCGGAGCATACAAAGAATGGAAATAATGTAGGTATTATAAGCGAGTAGCACATTTCCATAGCATCCTTTGCATATCGTATAACGGAATCTGCGCGCAGAAGTATAAGTACTATCGTCAATATTACAGCAGTATAAAAAAATATTTTTTTCATAAGATCACCCCAGTCATTTCATGTATATTCATTTATCGGGTAAAATAAGCATATGAATTATAAAGGTTAATTGAGGGGCATGAATTATAAGGGGGGATACCATGAAAAAACTGAGTGAGTATATTGCGGATAAGATGCGGATACCCAAGGATGTTATAATGGATCTCCCAAAGGTGTCGGTATGCGGCGATAAGGAGGTATATATAGAAAACCATAAGGGACTGCTTGGATATACCGATAGTGAAATCAGTGTGAAAATGAATGACGGAATAATGTATATATGCGGTATTAAATTGAGAATAGTTGCCATTGATGTCGGCAGAATGGTTATAAACGGCAATTTTACAGGCATTAAATATGAAAAAATCGGGAGAATATGAAAAAATGTTTAAAAAAATCTTTAAATTTATAACAGGATATGTTATAATAGAAATAACAGGCAAAAATAAAGAGAAGTTTATCTCAATGTGTCTGCATAATTTTATGAGAATAGATAACATTGTTCCCGAAGGTGACGGGTTTCTGCTCAGAATGGAGATACGTGATTTTTTGAGAATACCGAGGCTTGTTTATAAATGCGGTGTCAGGGTAAGAATCATATCAAAGCATGGCTTGGGACAATGGCTGAGAGGCTATCGTTTCAGGTACGGTTTTGTGGTGTCGGGTCTGACGGTCTGTATATTTTTTCTTATAATTCCTCATTATATCTGGTGTGTGGAAATTGACGGTGCATATTCTGCCGATACAGAGAGGATAACGGAAATACTTCGGGAGCATGGCGTGTATGTCGGGGCAAGGAAAAGCGGGATAGATGAGCTTGACGAAATCAAAACGGCGATAATTTACGGGGTGGACGGTGTCAACTGGGCGTGGCTCTATACCGAGGGAGCGCGTGCGCGGCTTCAGATACAGGAGGAAACACCGAAACCGGCAGTAGCGGATAAAATAACGCCTACCGATATTATTGCCGCTTGTGACGGATATATAGAACGAGCAGATGTTTTAAGCGGTGAAAGGCGTGTTAACAAGGGCATGACGGTGAGCGCCGGAGATATTCTGGTTTCGGGAAAGATGTCAGTTTATATGGACGGATACCCGGAGAAATATATGTACGTACATTCCAAGGCTGATATTGAAGCAGAGACAGTGCGGCATGAAAGCGGAATCTTCGGGACTGAGGAAACACTGAGAATTAAAACAGGGAGACAGAAAACACAGCTTTCTCTGTCACTGTTCGGCAGGAGAGTAGATTTGTTCCTGGATGAAAAGGGCGGCTTCGAGGACTGCGATGATGTGTCGCGGACATACGATTGGAATATTCCTTTTCTGGGCTACAGCGGAATATCACTTACGGTCCATAAAATTTATGAGATAAATGAGACCCGGCATGAGCTGAGCGAGCGTGAGGTACTTAACCGCGCCAGAGAGCAGCTTGAGGAGCGTATATGCAAAAAGCTGGGCGCGGGAGCTGTGAAACAGAATGAACAGCTTACATACAACGTGAGCGGCGGCAAATATATGGTTGAGCTGCGAATGCGTTTTAAAGAAAACATAGGTATGGAAGTACCTGCGGAGGAGTGAAAATATTTGATAAAACGAATGATAGAGCTGCCGGAGAGACTTGACGCTGCGGAGCTTTTCGGAAGATTCGATTCCAATATGAAGCTTATTGAAAAATCGTTCGGGGTAAACGTAGCGCTGCGGGAGAATGCGGTGCGTATTACAGGTGAGGAGGACAGCGTTGAACGCGCGGGCGATGTTGTTCATATGCTTATTACGATGCTTTGTGACGGCGAGGGAATTGATGAGCAGAAAATTCTATATGCAATTTCTATGCAGCAGGAGGGCGGCGGAATTGATGTTTCAAAGCTGGGCTCGGACTGTATAGCAATAAATATAAAGGGACAGCCGATAAAGGCAAAGACCTTTGGTCAGAAGAAATATGTAGAGGCAATTGACAAAAATACCATAGTATTCGGAATAGGCCCTGCCGGAACGGGTAAGACATATTTAGCGGTTGCGAAGGCTGTAATGGCGCTTAAGCGTCGTGAAGTGAGCAGAATAATTCTTACAAGACCTGCCGTTGAGGCGGGAGAGAAGCTCGGATTTCTCCCGGGTGATCTGCAGAATAAGGTTGATCCGTATCTCAGACCGCTTTATGACGGCATGTATGAAATGCTCGGCGGTGAGGGTTTTATGCGGTATCAGGAGCGTGGAGTAATTGAGGTTGCGCCGCTTGCGTATATGCGAGGCAGAACCCTTGACAATTCTTTTATAATTCTTGATGAGGCTCAGAATACTACACCGGAGCAGATGAAGATGTTCCTGACAAGAATAGGCTACGGTTCTCACGCAATTGTCACCGGTGATATAACACAGATAGATCTGCCGGGAGATAAACGTTCGGGGCTTAAGGAGGCAATGAAGATACTGGGAGGAATCGAAGGTATTGCATTCTGCAAGTTTACCGATAAGGATGTAGTGCGTCATCCGCTTGTGCAGGCTATTATAAAGGCTTATGCTAAATACGACGAGGAAAAGGAAAGAAGAAAGAGGAAGCCTAATGGTTGAATTTGTTTTAGAGAATGAAACGGTCGAGAAGCTTCCGGCAGCTCAGCTGGAGGAATTAAAGAGTGTATGTGAAACGGTCATGGAGGGCGAGGAGTGCAACTTTGACGCGGAAATAAGCCTTACATTTACCGATAATGACGGCATACAAGAGCTCAACAGGGAATACCGCGGCATAGACCGCGCGACAGATGTGCTGTCCTTTCCGATGCTGGAATTCGGCGAGGAGGAAACAGACGCTGAATTTGAAACGGAGGACGGGCTGGTAATGCTCGGGGATATAGTAATTTCAATTGAACGTGCAAGGGAACAGGCAAGGGAGCTGAATCACAGTCTGCGCCGTGAGCTGGCTTTCCTTACCGCGCATTCAATGCTGCATCTGCTCGGCAGGGATCATATTGATGACCCGGAGGGTGAAGCATATATGATAAAAAAGCAGAATGATGCTTTAACAAAATTAGGACTGACAAGAGAAATAGACGAGTTTTAATCCGAACAAGGAATAAAGCAGAAAGGAAACAAATGGAAAATAAGTTTAAATCGGGCTTCTGCGCATTGATAGGAATGCCCAACGTGGGGAAATCCACATTACTAAATACTATAGCGGGACAGAAAATAGCTATAATATCTGATAAGCCGCAGACAACGAGAAATAGGATTCTTGCAGTGTACTCAACACCGCATGAGCAGATTATATTCACAGATACGCCCGGAATCCACGATCCGCATAACAAGCTCGGCGAATACATGGTCAGAGTAGCAAACGAAAGTATGCGGGATACGGATGTTGTAATTTTTGTGGTTGATGCAACGCGCGGCATAAGGGACAAGGAACGCGAGATTGCTGAAAATATTGATAAGCTGGGTGTTCCCTGCATACTCGTAATAAACAAAATTGACATGGTTAAGAAGGAAAATCTTCTGCCTATGATTGCGGATTTTTCAAGTATAAATCATTTTGATGACATAATTCCGATAAGCGCAAAGGATAATGACGGAGTTCAGACGCTGCTTTCAACGATAACGCAGTATATTGATGAAGGTCCGATGTTCTATGATGAGGATATGGTTACCGATCAGCCCGAGAAAGCAATAGCGGCGGAGATTATACGCGAAAAAATGCTGTGGCTGCTGGATAAGGAGGTTCCTCACGGAATAGCGATTGAGATAACACGCATGAAGGAGCAGGACAAGCTTACATCTATAAATGCTACTATATACTGTGAGCGCAAGAGTCATAAGGGTATTATAATAGGCAAGAACGGCGAAATGCTTAAAAAGATTGGCACACTTGCACGCTCAGATATTGAAAAAATGCTTGGCAGAAAGGTATATCTTGAGCTGTGGGTGAGAATTAAGAACGACTGGAGAAACAGCGATTTTCTGATCAGGAATTTCGGTTACAGGAATGATGATGATATCTGATGGATGATTTAATATTCAGAGGAATAATAATCAAGCAAAGTAATTACGGTGATGCGCACCGAATGCTGACTATATTTACTGAAAGCGATGGTATAATTAAGGCGGTGCGGTACGGTGTAAGAGGAAAAAAGACCTCTAACGCAGCAGCGTTTCAGCTTCTTTGCTATGGGGATTTCAAGCTGCGTCCGTCAAGAGGCGATATAATGACTGCATCGTCTGCGGATATATTAGACGGATTTTATCCTGTAAGCGAGGATATTGTGAAGCTGTCGCTGCTGTCATATCTTGCGGATATAACCTATGTGATGCTGGGTGAAGCCAATCCGGACAGGAGGATATTGTCACTGTTTTTAAACACTGTGTATGCGGCGGCATATCTTAAAGAACCGTATCTCAAGCTTAAGACGGTATATGAACTGAAGCTTATGTGTGCTGTCGGATTCATGCCTCGGCTGGGAGAATGCGGCGTGTGCGGAGAAAAGGCAAATTATTTCAGTCCTGACGGAGGCTGTATGGTATGCAGGGCGCACAGAAATGCTGATGCGGTTAAAATATCAGCGGCTGCAGCAGCCATAATGCGGCATATTATGAGCTGCCCGGATAAGAAAATGCTTGCATTTTCAGTAAAGGATGAAGCTTATTATAATGAGCTGAGCACGGTTACGGAAAAGTATGTGAGCGCTCAGGCAGATAAGGAATTTGCGAGTCTGAGCTATTTCAAGGCAATAACAAATGATCTTCATTAATTCAATATGGAAGGAAGTCGTGTATGAAAAAGCTTTTATTTGTTTTTAATCCTCACTCGGGCAAGGGGAAAATAAGAAACACCTTGTTTGATATAGTGGATATATTCACCAAGGCGGATTATGAGGTTACGATACATCCCACACAGGAAAAGAACGACTGTGCCGATAAAATAAGACAGCGAGGAGAGGCTTTCGATCTCGTGGTTGTTTCCGGAGGTGACGGAACGCTTAACGAGGCGGTACGGGGAATGCTCTCAATGGACAAGGATAAACGTTTGCCCATAGGATATATACCTGCCGGGACGATGAATGATTTTGCGGCCGGGAACGGTATCCCGAAAGCGACAAAGGTTGCTGCCGAGGCTATAGTGAGAGGGGAAACGGTAAAATATGATATAGGTATTTTCAATGAATGCGCGTTTATATATGTTGCGGCATTTGGAGCTTTTACGGATGTTTCATATGATACGCCTCAGGCAAAAAAGAATATATTCGGTTCGGCTGCTTATCTGATAGAGGGAATAAAAAGGATTCCACAGATAGAAGGTATCAACGTCAGAATAAAAACCATTGAGGGCGAGGAGCTTGAGGAAGAGGTGCTATGGTGCTTTATAATGAACTCGTCAAGCGTTGCAGGTATAGAGATAGGTGATTTCTATCAGATAGATACAAATGATGGAGTATTCGAATTGGTGCTCATTCCTAAAAGCCCGAATATAATTGATTATGCTGCTGTAATTAGTGATATAAAGAACGGTAAGCGAGATGCAGACGGTGTAAGGGTTATAAGCACACGAGGAGCGGAGATTATTACAGAGAAGCCGGTGCGATGGACACTGGACGGAGAATACGGAGGAGAAACCGATGCTGTAAGCTTTTCCGTTGCGCATGACGCGGTAGAATTTATTTTGAACAAAGGAAAGGAGAATATTAATTAGTATGGAATCAATGGTACAATCAATAGTGGGAGCGCTGCAAGCACATAATGTTTCGCCGCAGATAATTACATTTCTTATTTCAATGATTCCTCTTCTTGAACTGAGAGGAAGTATAATAGTGGCGGGAGGTATTTTAAAGCTGCCCTTTATTCAGACATTTATAGCTGCGATAATCGGTAATATGCTCCCGATACCGTTTATTTTATTATTCATTGAAAAGATATTTGAGTGGATGAAGAAAATAAAATATATTAAGAAATTTCCGGATTGGATTGAGGCAAAGGCTATGAAAAAGTCTGCGCAGATTGAAAAATACGGGTATTTTGGGCTGTTTCTTTTTGTTGCAATTCCTTTGCCGGGCACAGGCGCATGGACAGGAAGCCTGCTTGCGGTTTTGTTTGGATTAAAGCCTGCAAAGAGTCTGATATTTATATTCTTAGGTGTTATCACCGCCGGCTTGGTAATG
Source organism: Clostridiales bacterium (assembly GCA_029219585.1). Classification (GTDB taxonomy): domain Bacteria; phylum Bacillota; class Clostridia; order UBA1381; family UBA1381; genus Ornithomonoglobus. Next base: position 55,910 of record JAQXTR010000027.1, on the reverse strand, counting down.
TCGATACTCAGCTTTGGTGTTATACAGAATATTTTGTACTGAATATAAAGGGGCTGTATCAAAACAATTTTCAAATATCAATTTGCACAAAACAGTCCTCTAAAAACAAGAAAAATCTCCCGAAACACAGCTTGATTTTGCTGTGTTTTAGGAGATTTTTTGTACAATATTTTTTCGCAAGGCTATTTTGATACAGCCCCTTTAAAGTTATCTGGTTCTTATCTTTCCGTCAACTGTACCGAGAACACGCCCCAGACATTTGATTCCCTCATTGCCGGGGATAAGCTTATATTCCGGATTGAGTGAGAGAAGACCTTCCGGTGTATATTCTTTCATATAGACATTGCCCGCATAAACGAATACACCTATTTCTCCGTATTCGACCGATTCTGTTGACTCAACATATATATGATCACCGCTGTGAAATTCGGGCTCCATGCTGTCGCCTGCAATTCTTAAAATAAAGCTTGTGCCGTGCGGAGGCTCGTGCTCAAGGTCGGCGATGCTCACCGTCTGACTGTCGAGGAACTCGCCGGTTCCGGCTGATACCGGGAAGTCGTAGTACACAGCCGAGTACCAACGCTGCGCGGCATTATGCTTTGCAGTCTTTACACGATTGAATTCATGGAGAATGGTACGTCTGACGTGCTCACGTCCTCCTGTGTCAAGCTCGCGGTATTCATTTATCATTTCCTTTTCATCTTCTGTGAGATTTTTTCCGGATTCCTTGTGCTCAATTAATTCATCCAGTGAAAATCCCAGACAACGTACAATGTCATTCATCATATTCATTTTCGGATCTTTGGTGCGTCCGCTGAAAATTTTCTCAATAGTAGTCTGTGGAATGCCTGTTTTTTCGGAAATGCTTTTATATGTTTCCCTGCCTGCATTCTTCAGCTCCTTTAATCGGTTAAGCCAATACATTTTTATTCCCCTTCATATTATAATTTGTATATATTAAAATTCATGATTTGTTATCTGCTTTCAAATTTATTATAACACCTAAGTGTGCGAAAGTCAATATTTTTTTGCACAAGAGTGAAGAAAAATGTTGAAAAGTGTCGAAAATAAATATAATCTTTTTGCTTGCAATTTGATGTGTGATATGGTAAAATACTGCATGAGGAGTTATGATCATGAAAGAGTTTGTTATAAATGAAAATTCAGGGGGTCAGAGAATAGATAAGTTTATCGCAAAGCTGATGCCGAAGCTGCCTAAATCAATGATGTATAAGGGTTTCAGAAAAAAATGCGTGAAGCTGAACGGGAAGCATATTAAAGATGGTTCTGTTTTTATTGAGGAAGGCGATGTGCTGCAGCTGTATTTCAGAGATGAATTTTTTGAAAATGAGCCTGCATTCAGATATATAAAGCCGAAGCTGGATATTGTATATGAGGATGATAATATTCTTGTTATAAATAAAGCGACAGGTATAGTTGTGCATGCTGATGAGAGGAATACGGGGATAACTCTTATTAATATGGTGCAAAGCTATCTGTTTGAAAATAATGAGTATGATCCTGATAAGGAACAGACTTTCAGACCTGCTCTGTGCAATCGTCTTGACAGAAACACGGGAGGACTTGTGATAGCGGCGAAGAATGCGCGTGCTTTGAGGGATATGAATGAGCGTATACGCACCAGAGAGGTGAGAAAGCTTTATAAGGCTGTCGTTGAAGGCTATCCCGGCGAGTCGGGTCATCTTGAAGGGTTTGCAGTGCGCAATGGAAAGGTTACAGCCGTGTCGGCAAATGAATCAGACAATTCACGTGCTGTTTCTCTTGATTACAGAGTAATCTCACAAAAGAACGGATATTCACTTGTAGAGATTGAACTCCATACAGGCCGCACTCATCAGATACGGGCGCAGTTTTCGGCGGCAGGGTGCCCTCTGGCGGGCGACACAAAGTATGGAGGACATGGAGGGAGATTTCGTCAGGCCCTTTGGAGTGTAGGACTTGAATTTGACTTTAAGGATAATGATTTCTCACTGGGCTATCTGAACGGAAAAACAATAGCGGTAGAGGCACCGTTTGAAAAGGAGTTTTGACATGGAGTTTATTTCACCGGCAATAATAAAGCGGATTGCGGCAGAATACGGCTTTCAGTTCAAGAAGGGCTTGGGACAGAATTTTCTGTCATCCCAGGAGGTTCTTGAGGAAATTGCGGATGCTGCGCAGATCGACGGGGGAGGGGTACTTGAGATAGGCCCCGGCTTCGGTGTGCTTACAAATGAGCTGGCAAAGCGTGCGTCGAAGGTTACAGCTCTTGAGATTGATGACAGGCTTATCCCGATTCTGAATGATACGTTATCGGAATATGACAATATAAAGATAATAAACAGCGACGTTATGAAAACAGACCTTAAATCTTTGATAAATGAGGAATTCGGAGATGAGCGGATAAGCATAGCGGCAAATCTTCCTTACTATATAACAACCCCTATTATAACAACTGTTCTGGAGGGAAAGCTGCCTCTGAATAATATGGTGGTGATGGTTCAGAGGGAGGTCGCTGACAGGCTGCGGGCGCAGCCGGGGACAAAGGACTACGGCTCTATATCCGTTCTGTGTCAGTACTATACCGTACCGGAGCTTGTGCGCATTGTTCCGGCAGGTATGTTTGTGCCTGCACCGAAGGTTGACAGTGCCGTGTTAAGAATGCGTTTCAGAGAGAGCCCGGCGGTTGAGGTTAAGGATGAAGGAATGTTTTTTAAGACAGTGAGGGCGGCATTTTCATTAAGGAGAAAAACGCTGCTTAATTGTCTTGCGGCTAATTTCGCTGCAAGCAAGACTGATCTGACAGAGCTTATGAGTTCTGTCGGAATTGATCCGAGAAGGAGAGGGGAAACTCTGTCTATGGACGAGTTTGCCGCACTGGCAGACGTATTGACGGATTTTATTAAGTAAACCCGGTGAATAATACTGATGCCGGGGGTATGTGGTTTTTCTGAAAAACTCCTTGACACATTGCATATGTTATGCTATAATAATACAGTATGGATGTATTTTTATACATAAAAAGAATAATATATAAGGAATGAGGAATTTAAAAATGAAAAAAATTATGGCAATTGCTGCGGCTGCATTAATGGCAGTGGCAATGACCGGCTGCGGTTCATCCGCTCCGGTAACATCGGATAAGGCAGATACAGCGAAGGATTCGGATCTTGCATATCTTGAGGAGCAGGGAACTGTTAAGGTGGGTTATACAATCATCAATCCGCTTAACTATACAGATGACAGCGGCGAGCTTGTCGGCTTTGAAACAGAGTTCGCAACAGCAGTATTTGATAAGCTCGGACTTACCCCTGAGTTCCAGGAAATAGATTGGGATTCAAAGGAAGTTGAGTTAAATTCAAAGAATATTGACTGTATCTGGAACGGTCTTACGATTACACCGGAGAGACAGGAAGCAATGTCACTTACAAATCCGTATCTTGAAAACAGACAGGTTCTTGTTGTAAGAGCAGATGATGTTGATAAGTATACCGCAAGCCTTGAAGGTGCTAATGTAATCGCTGAGGCGGGTTCGGCAGGTGAGGAGCTTGCTACATCAGATGATGCTGCATTCACAGGCGCTGCATTCACAGCGGTTCAGTCACAGGCTACAGCTCTTGTTGAGGTTTCGTCAGGTACATCGGATGTTGCTGTTATTGACTATGCAATGGCAGGAGGCTCGGTAGGCGAGGGTACAAGCTTTGAAAACCTTGCAATCATTGATCTTGATTTTGAGTCAGAGGAATACGGTGTTGCATTCAGAACGGGTTCGGATGTGACAGAAAAGGTAAATACCGTAATGCAGGAGCTCGCTGCAGACGGTACACTTCAGACGATTGCCGAAAAGTATGGTTTAGAGGATCTCCTCCTCGTTAAATAATGAAAACATTCGGGGGCGCACTGAGGCGCTCCCCCTGAGGTATTCTGTGGGGGAGCTGCCGTGTGCAGCCCGTTTTTCGTTTTTCTTAAGAATATTATCACGGGAGTTTTGTCAATGGATAAATGGCTATCGCTTGTAGACGGATTTCAGTTTAATCTGATCCTGTTTTTCGGCACTATCATTGCGGCGGTGCCTCTGGGACTTATCATTTGCTTCTGCTCAATGTCAAAGTTCAAGCCGCTTTCTTATGTATCTAAGGTGTTTGTGTGGATAATAAGGGGAACACCGCTTATGCTTCAGCTCTTTGTTGTGCTTTATGCGCCGGGACTGCTGTTACATACACCTATGAAGTCGCGTATGACTGCTGCATTTGTAGCGTTTATTATAAATTATGCTGCTTATTTTTCGGAGATATACCGCGGCGGCATAGAGGGAATACCCAGAGGACAGTATGAGGCGGGACAGGTTCTTGGACTCACGAAGCTGCAGGTGTTTATTAGGGTTGTTCTGATGCAGGTAGTAAAGCGCATTATGGCACCCATGAGCAATGAGATTATGACTCTTGTCAAGGATACCTCGCTTGCAAGAACAATTGCCGTAGCTGAAATCATGATGAGTGCCGAGCGCTTTTCAAAGGCGGGTGTCATATGGCCGCTGTTTGCAACTGCATTGTTCTTCCTTGCAATGTGTGGACTTCTCACGCTTCTCTTCAATTTCATTGAGAAGAAGCTGGACTATTATCATGCGTAGGAGGCGGCTGAAATGGCAATACTGGAAGTAAAAAATATTTGCAAAAGCTTTGGTGATACCGAGGTGTTGAAGGGAATAAATTTCTCGATGGACAGAGGCGAGATAATTTCCGTCATAGGTTCATCGGGAAGCGGAAAAACAACTCTGCTAAGATGCATAAATTTTCTGGAGACCGCAACCAAAGGTCAGATTTATGTTGATGGCGAGTGTATATTTGATGCGGATTATAAGGGGAAGCTTACGGCATCGGAGATACGGCGCAGACAGCTTAATTTCGGGCTTGTATTCCAGTCGTTTAACCTGTTCCCGCAGTATAATGTTCTTAAAAATGTTACTCTTGCTCCGCGGCTTCTGGCAAAGGAACGACCGGATTTTAAACAGAATAAGCAGCAGATATATGAGGAAATAGATAGGCATGCCGAGGAGCTTCTTGACCGTGTGGGTCTTGCGGAAAAACTGGATGCTTATCCTTGTGAGCTTTCCGGCGGTCAGCAGCAGAGAGTGTCAATAGCAAGAGCGCTTGCACTGGAACCGAAAATCCTGTTCTTTGACGAGCCTACATCGGCGCTGGATCCGGAGATCACAAATGAAATTCTTAAGGTTATAAAGAGCCTTGCTCAGAAGCACATGACTATGATTATTGTAACGCATGAAATTGAATTTGCGAAAAGTGTTTCAGACAGAATTATCTTCATGAATGAGGGTATCGTGCTGGAGGACGGAACTCCGGACGAGGTTATCAATAATCCTAAAAATGAGAGGACAAAAGCATTTTTATCAAAAATGCTCTGAACAGTATAAGACCCGCGGCTGTATTGTATGCCGCGGGTCTGTTTTATTTAAGATGTTTTTCTGTCCATATTTCTGTACTGTATTGCTTCTGCAAGGTGTACCGATTTTATATCATCGCTTCCATCAAGGTCTGCTATTGTCCTTGCAACCTTAAGTATCTTGCTGTGAGCTCTTGCGCTGAGACCGAGGCGGTCGTATGCTGCATGAAGGAGCTTGTCCTCTGCTTCACCCAAACGGCAATATTTGTCAAGGAGCGAGGCAGAAAGCTGAGAATTTGAGATTATATTCTCATCTTTATATCGTTCGGTCTGGATTTTACGCGCCTTGTTTACGCGTTCCTTTATGGTCGCACTGGAGTCTCCGGACGGAAGAGCAGAAATATCTTTATATTTTATTGCCGGCAGATCTATCTGAATATCTATTCTGTCAAGCAGAGGACCGGAAATCTTAGTGCGGTACCGCTGAATCTGATTCTGAGAGCAGGTGCACTGGCGGTTGGGATTATTAAGATTTCCGCACGGACATGGATTCATTGCGGCAACAAGCATTATGTTACAGGGGTATGTAAGCGTTGCATTTACTCTCGAAATAGTAATCACCCCGTCTTCAAGCGGCTGGCGCAGCACCTCAAGGGTGTCGCGTCTGAATTCGGGCAGCTCGTCAAGAAACAGCACACCGCAGTGGGAGAGTGAAAGCTCGCCCGGACGAGGTATTGCTCCGCCGCCGGATAATGCGTTTGCCGATACGGTATGGTGCGGACTTCTGAACGGACGGCGGGTGACAAGAGGAGTATCTATGGGAAGAACCCCGGCAATTGAGTGGAGCTTTGTAACCTCCAGCATTTCCTCAAATGTCATATCGGGGAGAATTGTGCTGAGACGTCTGGCAAGCATGGATTTGCCCGTACCTGCCGAGCCGGACATAAGTATATTGTGTGAGCCGCTTGCGGCGACCTCCATTGCTCTTTTTGCGGTTTCCTGCCCCTTAACCTCCTGCATATCAATAAAGCTCATTGCCGAGGCTGTGAGGTATTCGCTCATGTTTGCCTTAAAAGGCTCTATAAGCGAAACCCCGTCAAAATGGTCAAGCACGGAGGACAGCGACGAAACCGGATAAATTTCAATTCCTTCAATAACAGCAGCCTCCTTCGCATTCTTTTCAGGAACAAAGCATTTTGTAAAACCATGCTCGAAGGCGGAAATTACCATGGGCAGAACTCCGTGAATGGGATTTACCGCTCCGTCAAGAGCCAGCTCGCCTAAAAAGACGGTATGATCCGGATCGTCAATATGAATCTGCCCGGAGGCTTGGAGTATGGAGAGCGTAATGGCAAGGTCAAAGCCGGAGCCTTCTTTTGGAATATCGGCAGGAGCCAGATTAATTGTTATTTTCTTTCTCGGGTAGTCTGAACCGCTGTTTCGGATTGATGCCTTTGCTCTTTCAAGTGACTCCCGTACAGTGGCATTTGGAAGCCCGATAATAGAAGAGCCTACCATCCCGTTTGAAATATCTGTCTGGACATCAATAATAAATCCGTCAAGACCTGAAAGTGAAACTGTATTAATCTTGGTGAACATAACCGAAAACCCCTTTTGTAAAATTTCTGTATTAATTATACATTATTTATATAATTTAGTCAACTGCTTTTTTATATGCTTTTTAGATACTGAAAAAATAATTTTCTCTTCAATGCTTCTGCTTGTTCATAGCCTGACAGACAGAAGCCTATTCCAAAGTGAAATCCTCAGCTGAAAAATCGGTTTTCAGCCGTTTTTTTCGATGCACCTTTTTTTTGAAAATATCGTAGCTGAATTTGCCGCAGTCCGGGGATGCGGACGGCATATTCTGCTTTTTCAGTTCACAGTACATCATTTCGTCATCGGCATCCGCCTTTGATGCGTGGGTACACAGGGCGCATATCCTGTTTATATCTTCACTGTATATCATTTTGCATTCTTCCTTTGCGTTTTTTTCGTATCTTTATAGCTATTTTAACATAATTCACTATAAAGGTAAAGAAGTTTTTAAATTTTTCTTGATTTTACACGTGTTTTGTTATATAATATGTTATGTAGTATTTTGTTAAAATACATTTATTCAGTTTTGAAAGGATTGACTCTAAAATGGAAAAGAAAGAAATGCTTTATGAAGGCAAAGCTAAAAAGGTTTATACAACAGATGATGAAAACCTGTATATCGTTGACTATAAGGATGATGCAACAGCATTCAACGGTAAGAAAAAGGGTACTATTGCCGGTAAGGGTGTAATCAATAACAGAATGTCAAACTATCTTATGTCGCTTATGGCAAAGGAAGGGATTCCTACGCATTTTGTTGAGGAGATTTCCGACAGAGAAACCGTCGTTAAGAAGGTTACGATTGTGCCTCTCGAGGTAATTATCAGAAATATTGCAGCAGGCAGCTTTTCAAAGCGTTTCGGCGTTCCGGAGGGAACGGTTCTTAAGAATGCTACTCTTGAATATTGTTTAAAGGACGATGAGCTTGACGATCCGATGATAAATGATTATCATATCACAGCTATAGGCGCGGCAACAAAGGAAGATCTTGCAACGATTGCGGATCTCACATTTAAGGTGAATGAATTTTTGAAGAATTATTTTGCTAAGCTGAATATAGAGCTTGTTGATTTTAAGATTGAATTCGGTAAGACCCCGGACGGTCAGATTATTCTCGCCGATGAGATTTCACCGGATACCTGCCGTCTCTGGGATGCAGACACTCATGCAAAGCTTGATAAGGATCGTTTCCGTCGTGATTTGGGCGATGTTGAGGAAGCATACATTGAGGTTGCAAAGAGAATGGGATTAATTAAATAAGGAGAAAAAACCGGATATGGCAACAGATACTTATGAAAGCCCTTTAAATTCGCGGTATGCGTCTAAGGAGATGCAGTACATTTTCTCGCCCGACAAGAAGTTTTCCACATGGCGCAAGCTGTGGATTGCTCTGGCAGAAAGCGAGCAGGAGCTGGGTCTCAATATAACGGATGAGCAGATTGCTGAAATGAAGGAGCATATCTACGATATAAATTACGATGTGGCAAAGGCGCGCGAAAAGGAAGTGCGTCACGATGTCATGTCGCACGTATACGCATATGGTGTGCAGTGCCCTAAGGCGAAGCCGATAATTCACCTCGGTGCTACAAGCTGCTATGTAGGCGATAACACTGATATAATTATAATGACAGAGGCTATGCGGCTGATAAAGAAAAAGCTCGTATGTCTTATAGGAGAGCTGGCAAAGTTTGCCGATGCAAACAAGTCGCTTCCATGTCTTGCGTTTACTCACTTCCAGCCGGCGCAGCCGACAACGGTAGGTAAGCGTGCGACGCTTTGGCTTGAGGATCTTATAATGGATCTGGAGGATGTTGATTACCAGCTCAGCAAGGCTAAGCTGCTTGGCTGCAAGGGAACAACGGGTACACAGGCAAGCTTTATGGAGCTGTTTGACGGTGATCATGATAAGTGCAAGGAGCTTGATAGGAAGATTGCGGCTAAGATGGGGTATAAGGCAACCTTCCCGGTAAGCGGTCAGACCTATCCGAGAAAGCTGGATACTCAGATGCTTGCTGTTCTGAGCGGGATTGCGCAGAGCGCATATAAGTTCTCAAATGATATAAGACTGCTTCAGCACTTAAAGCAGATTGAGGAACCGTTTGAAAAGAGTCAGATAGGTTCGTCTGCTATGGCATATAAACGTAACCCGATGCGTTCTGAGAGAATCGGCTCGCTTGCCAGATATGTTATTGTGGATGCTCTGAATCCGGCCATAACAGCCTCGACACAGTGGTTTGAGAGAACCTTGGATGACAGTGCAAATAAGCGTATAAGTGTTCCTGAAGCATTCCTTGCTGTTGACGCTATACTCAGCCTTTACATCAATGTAGTAGATGGACTGGTAGTATATGACAAGGTTATAACAAAGCAGTTTATGGCGGAAATCCCGTTTATGGCAACCGAGAACATAATGATGGATGCTGTAAAGAAGGGCGGCGACCGTCAGGAGCTGCATGAAAAGATAAGACAGTATTCAATGGAGGCGGGACGCCATGTGAAGGTTGAAGGTCTTGAAAACAACCTGGCAGAGCTTATAGCAGCAGACCCGTCATTCGGTCTTACGATTGAAGAAATCAACTCAGTTATGAAGCCGATTAATTTTGTGGGACGTTCACCGGAGCAGGTAACGGACTTTTTGAATGAGGTTGTAAGCCCGGTGCTTGAAGAAAATAAGGAATTGTTGGGTATAGAAGTAGAAATTAATGTTTAAAAAGGAGCAGGTAACATGGTAAAAGCAGTAGTAGGAGCATGCTGGGGCGATGAAGGCAAGGGTAAGATTACCGATATGCTCGCAGAGGATGCCGACATCGTAGTTCGTTTTCAGGGCGGGGCAAATGCAGGCCACACAATCGTAAACGATTACGGAAAGTTTGCGCTTCATCTTCTTCCGTCAGGTTCATTTAACCGTAATGTAACCAATATGATCGGCAACGGTGTTGCGCTTGATATTCCTCAGCTTGTAAGTGAGATTGAGGAGGTCGTTTCAAAGGGTGTTCCGCGTCCGAATATAGTGGTTTCGGAGAGAGCACAGGTGCTCATGCCGTATCACAGGCTTTTTGACCAATACGAGGAGGAACGCCTCTCAGACCGTCAGTTCGGTTCGACAAAGTCAGGTATTGCGCCGTTTTTCTCCGATAAGTTCTCAAAAATAGGATTTCAGGTGTGGGAGCTTTTCGAGGATGACAGACTTAAAGAAAAAATTGAGAATGTACTTGAGGTTAAGAATCTCATGCTTGAGCACATCTATCACAAGCCGCTGCTGAAGACAGAGGAAATATTTGCGACTTGTAAAGAGTATGCGGAGATGATAAAGCCGTATGTTATTGACTCGGTGACATTTATGAGTAAGGCTGTTAAGGAGGGCAAGACCATTCTTCTTGAGGGACAGCTGGGTTCGCTTAAGGATCCTGATTTCGGTATTTACCCGATGACAACATCTTCATCGACTCTTGCCGGTTACGGAGCTATCGGTGCTTGTATACCGCCGTATGAGATAAAGGAGATTATCACGGTTGTTAAGGCTTATTCGTCGGCCGTAGGCGCAGGAGCATTTGTTTCTGAGATATTCGGCGAAGAAGCTGATGAACTGAGACGCCGCGGCGGTGACGGCGGCGAGTACGGAGCGACAACAGGACGTCCGCGCAGAATGGGCTGGTTTGACTGTGTAGCTTCACGTTACGGTTGCCGTGTGCAGGGTACAACAGCGGTTGCATTTACGGTCCTTGATGTACTTGGTTATCTGGATGAGATTCCTGTATGTGTTGGCTATGAGATAGACGGCGAGGTAACAAAGGACTTCCCGACTACAGCCAGACTGGAAAGAGCAAAGCCTGTGCTTAAGGTGCTCCCGGGTTGGAAACAGGATATTCGAGGCATAAAGACTTATGAGGAGCTTCCCGAGAACTGCCGCAAATACATTGAGTTTATTGAGAATGAGCTTGAGGTTCCCATCAAGATAATTTCAAACGGACCTGCAAGGCATGATATAATAAGAAGATAATTAAACAGATTCAGAAAGGACGGTATGATTATGTTGGGGAATGTTTTTAATCGTTCATTTAATATATTGAAGCGTAAGCCGATTGTTTTATGGAGTACATCAATTGCTTGTTCTGTTATAGCAATAGTTATACAGTGCATGTTCACTTTTGCACCGTTTATATCAATACCTGCCGTGCTGACGCTTTCAGCGGGTATGGCTGCGTTGTATCTTGAAGGGTACAACGGTGTTGAAATAACAGCGGAGCAGCTTTTCAGAGGCTTCAGCAGAAAACACAAGTGTTTTCCGAGAGTTACTTTGGGAATGCTCTGGCGTTCGCTGTGGACGATAATATGGATGTTTGTTCCGGTTGCGGGGGTTGTGAAGGTATACCAGTACAGCTTTACACCGTACATATTGCTTTCGCGTCCGGAGGTTTCACCTGTTGACGCATTGATTCTGTCAAAAAAAGAAACCAAAGGCTATAAGCTTTTAATGTTTGCTGCTGATGTTATTATAACATTTTCATTTGTCCTGCTTCTTGCTTTGTTTATAGCAGCTGCGATCATTCCTGTTTTAGGTTGGATTGTTTGTGCGGTAGGTACAGTATTGCTTGTAATTATTACACCGCTTCTTAGGGGTCTGGTTATGGCAGGCTTCTACCAGGAGGCTCAGAATGCAGCATCACAGCAGAGGTATTCCCCTCATAATTATGTCGGTTATCCGAATCCTGCCGATGAACACGTCAATCAGCAGTATCAGACACCTGAAAATGAGGGAAATCCGATTCAGACCGCAGAGCCTACAGAAACATTGGTACAGACGGAAGTGCAGTCTGCACCGACGGAGCAGCCCGTTGAAGTGAAGGAACCTAAGAAGTGGTTCTGTACTCAGTGCGGTACTCAGAATGAAAGCGATGCGATGTTCTGCAAACAGTGCGGAAATAAGAAAATTATCAGAACTTAAAATAAAGTATGGGACTGCCGTAGAACAAGTTAAGTTTTACGGCAGTCTTTTTGAATATTTTATGAATAAAATTTTAATAAATATATTGCAAAATAGTAAAAAGTGTTGTAAAATATAGGCATGGTATGTTACATATACTAAATACTTTATAACAAAGGAGAATGACATGGAAAAGTTATTCAAACTCAAAGCTAACGGCACCACTGTAAGAACTGAGATTCTTGCCGGTCTTACTACGTTCCTATCAATGGTGTACATTCTGGCGGTAAATCCGTCAATACTTTCGGCAGCCGGAATGGAACCGGGTGCTGTTTTTACGGCGACAGCAGTTTCTGCCGCATTTGCGTGTGCGGTCATGGGATTTTTTGCAAACTATCCTATAGCGCTTGCGTCAGGTATGGGTCTTAACGCATATTTTGCGTATTCGGTATGCCTGCCTATGGCAGAGGCCGGTATTCAGGATCCATGGAAGATTGCTCTTACAGCCGTATTGGTTGAGGGTATTATATTTATAATACTTTCACTCTTTAAGTTCAGAGAGACATTGGTTAATAAGGTTCCGCAGAATCTTAAGTACGGCATTTCGGTAGGTATCGGTCTCTTTATTGCTATTATCGGTCTTAAGGGTGCCGGTATAGTGGTTGCGAGTGATGCGACCGTTATTGCTCTCGGTAACGTAGCTGCACCGGAGTTTGTTCTTGCAATGGTTGGTCTTATCATAATTGCAATATTCAGTCACTTTAAGGTTCCGGGTGCAATTCTCTGGGGAATTCTTGCCACATGGATAATCGGCATGTTTGCGCAGCTGATTGGTTGGTATCAGGTAGATCCGGCAAACGGTGTTTATTCTCTGTTCCCTGATTTCAGCAACGGTATAAAACCGGCTGCTCCGAATCTCTTCAAGTTCGATTTTGCGTATGTTACAGGTCACATTACAGAGTTTATTGTAATTGTGTTTGCATTCCTCTTTGTTGACCTTTTCGATACGGTCGGCACTGTAATCGGTGTTGCTCAGAAGGGTAATCTTCTTGACAAGGACGGCAATCTTCCGAAGGCAGGTGCTGCACTTATGGCGGACGCTGTAGGTACTGTTGCGGGTGCGTGCCTTGGTACATCAACAGTAACAAGCTATGTTGAATCAAGCGCAGGTGTTGCACAGGGCGGCAGAACAGGTCTTACGGCAATAACAACAGGTGCATTGTTTGTTGTTGCGCTTCTTCTTTCACCGATTTTCACCGCTATTCCTACATTTGCAACTGCTCCGGCTCTTATCTTTGTCGGTTCGCTTATGATGTCGGCGGTAACAAAGATGAAGTTTGAGGGTGATATGGCGGATGTTATGAGCGGATATGTTGCTATAATAATGATGGCATTTTCATGCTCAATCGCAAACGGTATCATGTTCGGTATTCTGTTCTGGGTAATCCTTAAGATATGCGTGGGCAAGATTAAGGAAATTCATCCGGTAATGTGGATTGCAGCCGGCTTATTTGTATTAAGAATTATTACATTGGTACTCGGCGTTTCCAGCTGATAACAGAAAAAAATCTCAGCAGACTGGCGGTTTAGCATAACACAGTAAAGTAATGAGTTTTATGGTGGGCTGTCAGAAAGGGTACAGAAAAGGCATATCGCATTAGAAGTTTGCGATATGCCTTTTCGCTTCTATTGTTCCGCGGAATTTTAAATATTCTTATCCTTCAACCGTAACATCAGCCACGGTTGCTTTAAACGGCATAATTCCTGAGTTTAATAATAAAGCAAATTCTTTAGCCGATTTTTCGGTGAAATTAGACATTTCTTTTTTTGCGCTGTTACCGATGAAATATCTTCATTCGTCAACAACACTGCACCGTCTGCATCTTCAAGTATCATGACACCAACGGCAGCGAGAGTTTCGGCAAACCTTTGAGGCTCATTGTCGCCAATATTATATTACTGAACTATACAATTATTATTGCTTTTTTAATTGTGTGGATACAGTTCTCAAACCCAAATATAGTATAACATATTCTTTTCTGAATTTCAAGTGCGCAAAAAAGGGGAGTGGCACAGCGTAAACTGCGTCATCCCCCAAATCAATGTTACTGTATTATTATAATCATCCTTTGCGGAGATTTTTTATTCTGTAAGATAGATTCTTGTCTTAATCGGTATTGTATTGGCGATCCAGTCAATATCCTTTTTCTTAAGTCTTATACATCCATGTGAAATCTGAACACCTGTTCTTCCGTCGTATTCTGTATTATCATATCTCAGAAGGACTGAGTGAAGCGCATATCCGCCATGGAAAACAAGGCATGGTCCTACATAATAGCCGTTATAGTTCCACTGTGTCTTGTACTGATATTCGTAAGACCCGGTAATTGTAGGTGTGCCCGGAGCACCTATGGCGCATGGAGCCTCGTATATCAGCTGCCACTGATATTGCTTTCCCTTATATACGCGTACCTTATATTCACTCTTTGATACCCATACAAGATAGTTTGTTCTGCTTGCTATACCCCATTTATTAATCGGGTTTTTCGTGTAGTAATCGTTTACAAAACGCGAAGGCTTCATAACGATACCGAATGCAGTAGAATATTCCGTAAAGGTAAAGTCACTTTCAATTGCATCGGCAAAGGTTCTCAGTGATACATAGACGGTATCATTTATAATCTGAGTCGGAGCTGATGCATATGTATCATTTCCGAATACTGTTGTATATGCCGTTCCGATATTGAAGTAGATTTTATTCGTTCCAAGCGAAACAATTTCCACATTGTAATCTGCATTGTATTCCACACTGAAGCCTATGTATTCTGCAAGCTGCCTGATTGGTACCATGGTAACACCGTTAATCAGTCTGGGTGCGGGGTATAGACTCAATGTAACACCGTTATAGCTTATTACAATGTTTTTTGTAAAGTTCGGAGTTCCGCTTATTGATATTCCGTCCGAAATAACACGGTTTCCGCCGTCATCTGCAAATGAATATGTATAGAAGATAATATCCTGCCCCGGATAGTATGTGTCCGAATAATATCTTATGCTCTTGAGCCCTGATATACATCGCAGCTTGAATGCTTCGCCTATTGTATATTCAGGAACGGTAAAGGTATATTCGAGTAATTTTGTTCCGGTGTCAACTCTTTGACTCTGGGAAGAGAGGAGTCGGTCATCAATGCTGTAAAGCTCAAAGCATACATCTGCGGCTTCGATGTTGGGAACGTCAGTAATATCAACATGAAGCGTTACTTGGTTTCGGATCATTGCAGGATCAATCGTTTCCTCTGCCTGCGGTTCGACCGGAAGTTGCTCCACTGCTTCCGGAGTATTCTCCGCTGCGCTGACTTCAGTCGATTCGTCAGCGGCGGTCTGAGATGCCTGTTCAACTGTGTCCTGCTCTGCAAATGCTATAACCGATGACATGGACATTGCTGCACACAAAAGCAGCGATATTAATTTTTTCATATGGATACCTCTTTTCGAAAAAGTGTTATAGTTAATTTTAACATTAATTATTGATGCTGTCAATATATAATTCAATAAATGTTCTGCATTTACGGTTTATTTATGGTATGCGGCACCGGAGTTTATCATGAATGCACGATAAATCTGTTCTGAAAGAACAACACGCATAAGCTGATGGGGGAGAGTCATTCTTCCGAAGGAAAGCCTGAGGTCTGAACGCTCCTTAACCTCATCGGAAAGACCACATGAGCCTCCTATTATAAAGCTTATATGACTGGTACGCTGACATGCTTCACTAATAGTATTAGCCAGCTCAATACTGTCGAGGGTTTTGCCTTCAATACAGAGAGAAATGATACAGCTCTGGGGCTTCAGCTTAGAAAGGATTTTTTTTCCTTCCTTGATTTTTATCTGTTCAATCTCCTTTTCCGAGGCGTTAGCAGGTATTTTCTCATCTGCAACCTCAATGACTTCAAAATCGGCAAATCGGCTCATACGTTTTGCGTATTCCTTTACGGCATCGGTATAAAACCTTTCCGAGATTTTTCCGACACATATTATTGATATATGCATTTGCCTGTGCCCCCTTTTGAAAAAGATGTGATTTTATATCTGTCCGCAACCTGAATTGTTGCATCACGGTCTACATCTACATCATGCTTTCTTAGATGGTTAGTTGTTTCAAGCAGAGCAAGACCCGGCATGTTATTGTGTTCGCTCAGATGTCCCAGCATAATATGCTCGGTTCCCGTCTGTATAAGGCGCAGAGTTGTAATAGCTGCGATTCTGTTTGAAAGATGACCGTAGTTACCGAGAATTCTGCGCTTCAGTTTGTACGGATACGGTCCTACCTTAAGCATTTCTATATCATGATTGGATTCAAGTATAATACTTTTGCTTCCTGATATATGAGAAAACAGATCTTTGGTCATACATCCCATGTCTGTGGCCACTGCGACCTTAGTTTCTCCGTCGGTAAAGGTATAGCCGCATGGCTCAGCCGCATCATGAGGAATAGAAAACGGGGTAAAGCCTATGTTGCCGAAGCTGTATTGAGTATCAGCGGTAACTATGCGGCATTGTTCATCGGTGAGCTTACCCACCTCCATTGCCGAATGCGTTCCGGCTGTGGCAAAAACCGGGATTTTGAGCTTTCTTGCAAGCACTCCCACTCCTTTGGTATGGTCTGTGTGCTCATGGGTTACGACAATTGCCGATATGTCCTCAGGCGCCACATCAAGCTGTTGAAGTGAGTTAAGAATGCGTTTGCCGGACGAGCCGCAGTCAATAAGAATATTTGTTTCGCCGTCGGTTACAAGTGAGCAGTTGCCTGAAGAACCGCTTATAATTGAGTGTAGTTCTATCATATGTATTTCCTCTCAATATTACGCATAAGTAAAGGGCTGCAGTCTCTCATTCAGCCCTTTGCAATATTATTTCAGATGTAGTCATCCTCTATAACGTGGATACGCTGTATATCTCCGCCGAGAGCGATGAATTTTTCCTCAAAGCTTTCATATCCGCGGTCTATATGATATATATCACGTATCTCGGTGATTCCCTCTGCCATAAGCCCGGCAATTATCATTGCGGCACCTGCTCTAAGGTCGGTTGCCTTGACCTCTGCTCCTATGAGCTTTTCAACACCGTTTATTATCGCAAGCTTTCCTTCAACATGTATATTAGCGCCCATTCTTTTTAGCTGAGAGGTGTATCGGAATCTGTCATCCCACACGCCTTCACGGGCAATGCTCTGACCGGGTATGGTTGTAAGAAAGGTTACAAGCTGAGGCTGCATATCTGTGGGATAGCCCGGATACGGCAGCGCAGTAAAGCTTATACTGTGCAGTTCAGTTTCTTCCTCCACCCAAACTCTTACCGTGTCGGAATTATATTCCACCTTGACTCCGGATTCCACAAGCTTTGAACCGATAATCTCAAGATGACGCGGTATAACATTATGGAGTGTAATATCTCCCTTTGTTGCAGCAGCCGCAATCATAAATGTTCCTGCCTCAATCTGATCGGGAATAACCGTATATGAAACGCCATGGAGTGATGAAACACCCTTTATTCTTATTGTTGCCGTACCTGCGCCTCGTATCTGGGCGCCGCATGCATTTAAGAAGTTTGCAAGATCCACCACATGCGGTTCCTTGGCTGCATTTTCTATAATGGTGGTGCCGTTTGCAAGGACTGCGGCGAGGATTGCGTTGACCGTTGCTCCTACGGATACAATATCAAAGAATATCTGCGAACCGTGAAGCTCGGCTGCATCTGCCGCAACAATACCGCGGGAGGTATCAATTTCGGCTCCCATAAGCCGGAAGCTCTTGATGTGCATATCAATCGGGCGAGTGCCGAAATCGCAGCCGCCGGGAGGATCAACTCTGAATTTATGGAAACGTCCCAAAAGCGCTCCCATAAGATAGCTTGAGCCTCTCATACGTCTTGTAAGCTCGCCCAAAGGCTCGTATGAACGCACGTTTGAGCAATTTATTTCAACTGTATTTTTATCAACATAATTCACCTCTGCACCGAGGTTTTCAAGTATTTTCAGAAATAGCTTTACATCCTTTATATCCGGCAGGTTTTCAATTCTGCATGTGTCCGGAACGAGGAGACATGCGGGGAGAATAGCAACAGCTGCATTTTTTGCGCCGCTGATTACAACATCTCCGCAAAGCCTATTGCCGCCTTTAATTAAGAGTTTCTCCAACAAGTACACCCTTTCATTTATTATCATATATATGTATAGTACACATTAACTGTTATTAGTTTTGTCATTATTAATAGTATAACATATAATTCACTGAAATGCAAAACAAATTTTTATGTATATATACATTTTATTTAAAATGTAATATTATAATAATCATTTTGTAACATCTGACATGAAAAAACAGCTTGAACCTTTTGGACAAGCTGTTCGGATTCATTCTGATTAAACGGCGCGCTGTACCTTTCCTGAACGAAGGCAGCGTGTACAAACATGAACAGTCTTAGGTGTACCGTTTACGATAGCCTTTACTTTCTTAACGTTCGGCTTCCACATTCTGTTTGCACGTCTGTGTGAGTGAGAAACCTTTATACCAAAGCTTACGCCCTTGCCGCATACATCACATTTTGCCATTAATAACACCTCCTATAACAGCATTAAATAAACATCAGCAATAATTCTAACATATTTCTTATTATTTTTCAAGTCTTTTATATGATTTTTTTAAAATTTTTCAAATTTCTTAAAAAAGCAATGAAAATCAAAAGATTTCTTGTTTATTTGTTATATAATATTGAGTAAATTGATATTGAAATAACAAAAAAAATGTGTTATAATTAATAACATACAATAATATGTGACAGCACCATTCGGCACGGAAGCCGTAATATATGAACAAAATAAAAGGAGGACATCCGTTTTATGGAAAATGTTGCAAAGTTACCTCTGAGTAAATTAATAGAAAAATTTCAGCTTGAGGTTCTGTATGAACCGCAGAATATGGACTCATTATTTGTTACCAAATCGGATATCAACAGACCCGGGCTGCAAATGGCAGGATTTGCCAAACTTTTCGATAGCAGCCGTATTCAGATTATGGGAAAGGTGGAGTTTTCATTCCTTGAACAATTCCAGACAGATGAACGTGAAAAACGTCTTGAAGACTTTTTTGAACTTGGCTTTCCTGCACTTGTTATAACAAGAGGTCAGCAGATTTTTCCTGAGATGACAGAGTTTGCGGAAAAGTATGAAATACCGCTTCTGCGTACCGAGTACGGCACCTCGCAGTTTATGAGTATGATAATAAGGTATCTGAATGTACAGCTTGCACCTCGCAGAACACGCCACGGCGTATTATGCGAGATTTACGGAGAAGGTATACTCATCATGGGTGAGAGCGGAGTCGGAAAAAGTGAGGCTGCCATTGAGCTTGTGAAACGCGGACACCGTCTTGTTGCCGATGATGCGGTTGAGATAAAAAAGATTTCGGACTCGGCTCTTGTCGGCTCGTCGCCTGAGATCATCCGTCACTTTGTTGAGGTGCGCGGCATAGGTATAATTGATGTCAAGGAAATTTTCGGTATGGGTGCGATCAAGGATGAGCAGTCGATAGATATGGTTATCCATCTTGAGGCATGGGATAAGAACAGGCAGTATGACCGTCTGGGAATGGTTGATGAATATACAAATATAATGGGAATAAATATCCCGTCGATTACGATCCCGGTAAAGCTGGGAAGAAATATTGCCGTAATCGTCGAGGTTGCCGCAATGAATAACAGGCAGAAGAAAATGGGTTATAACGCGGCAGTTGAGCTTAACAACCGTCTGATGCGTCAGATGGAGGAGGAGCTCAATCTTCAGTAAACTTTAACTAGGAAAGGATATACAGCCGTGAAAATAAAATTTGACACGCATACACATACACTTGCAAGTACACACGCATATTCAACGCTTTCAGAGAATGCGACATATGCGGCAAAAATCGGTATGGACGGATTTGCCGTAACAGATCATGCACCGGCGCTGCCGGATGCTCCGAATGACTGGCATTTTCACAATCTGAAAAATGTTCCGAGAAATTTGTACGGACAAAAAATACTTGTGGGCGCTGAGCTTAATATACTTGATCCTGAAGGAAATGTGGATCTTGATGATGAGCTGCTTGGACTTATGGATGTTGTCAATGCGAGTATTCATGCTCCTGCATATAAGGGAAAAGCAGGGGCAGACTGTACGGGCGCTTATGAGTCGGCAGTGGAAAATCCGCTTATTGACATTATATGTCACAGCGGATCCCCGGCGTTTCCGTATGATTACGAATATATTATAAAGCTTGCTAAAAAGAACGGTAAGCTCATAGAGATAAATAATCACACATTTTTTGTCAGAAAGGGAAGCATTACAAACTGCAGAAAAATTGCGGAGCTGTGCAAAAAGCATGAGGTAGGTATTGTTGTGTCATCTGATGCGCATATGTTCACGGATATAGGTGATTATACACAGGCTCTGGGAATGCTTGAAGAAATCGGCTTTCCCGAGGAACTGGTTATGAATACTTCCTATGAGAAGTTTGCGGCATATATGAAGGATGTACGCAATAAAGAGATGATGTCCTGGAAGCTGGAGGCCTGAGGACAGTTTTTATGCGGAAAGGATATATATTTTTATGACTGAAAAATTCAGAGCGGTTTCGCCGCAGCTTATGGAAAATGAACCGATGAGCCGTCACACAACCTTCAGAATCGGAGGTCCTGCTGATATGTTCGTAAGTGTGAGAAGTGCGGAGGAGGCATCGGAGCTTATAAGACTTGCAAAGGAAATTGAAATCCCGTATATGGTCATGGGAAACGGATCAAATATGCTTATCAGTGATAAGGGAATCCGCGGACTTGTAATTCAGATCGGCTCGTCAATGACGGGCTGTGAGATAAACGGAGCAACCGCTATTGCACAGGCCGGTATTCTGATGTCAAAGCTTGCGGCAGAGCTGTTAAAGGCAGAGCTGACGGGATTTGAAGCCTTGTCGGGAATCCCCGGAACTCTTGGCGGAGGAATATTTATGAATGCCGGAGCATACGGCGGAGAGATAAAAAACGTGATTAAGTCGGTAACATATCTGGATGAGGATGGCAGCTTACATGAAATAAGCGGTGAGGACTGCCGGTTCGGATACAGAAAAAGTGTTTTTACCGATGGCGGGAAATATATTGTTTCTGCGGTATTGGAGCTTGAAAAGGGCAGCTATGAGGATATAAAGGCGGCAATGGCGGATTATAACAAGCGCAGAAATGATAAGCAGCCGCTTTCTATGCCGTCGGCAGGCAGCACCTTTAAGCGTCCGGAGGGACATTTTGCAGGAAAGCTGATACAGGATGCAGGGCTTATGGGATATTCGATTGGCGGAGCGCAGGTGAGCTGCAAGCATGCCGGTTTTATTGTTAATAAGGGAGGTGCTTCGGCGGCGGATGTGCTTGAGCTGATTGAGTACGTAAAGAAGACCGTAAAGGAAAAGTTTGATGTTGTTTTGGAGCCTGAGGTAAGGCTGATAGGGGATGAGTAATAATGGATTTTACAATTTTAACCGGTATGTCCGGATCGGGAAAAACACAGGCAATCCGTTTTTTTGAGGATATGGGATATTTCTGCATAGATAATATGCCGCCTGCGCTTATTCCTATGCTTGCGAATATGATGGGTACCGTTAAGGATAAATTCAGAAATGTTGCCCTTGTTATAGATATACGTGTCGGAGAAATGATAAATGAGCTTCTCGGGCAGGTGGATAAGCTTAAGGAGAAATATGAGGTACGGCTCATTTTTCTTGATACAAACGACAATACTCTTGTGCACAGATACAAGGAGACACGCAGAAATCACCCGCTTAACAATCCTGACGGGCTTCTCGCTTCGATCAAGGAGGAACGTGTGATGCTCTATAAGCTGCGTAAGGCGGCAGATTATGTAATAGACACCTCCAATTTTTCAAACAATAAGCTGCGTGAAAAATTTATGGAAATATATAATCTCACATCGGTCAATTCTATGTTTGAGATTAAGATCGAATCCTTTGGATATAAACACGGAATCCCCGTGGATGCAGACCTTGTATTTGATGTCCGCTGCTTCCCCAATCCGTTTTATATTCCTGAGCTGAAAAGAAAAACGGGTAATGACCCGGAGGTCCGTGACTATGTTATGAGCTTTCCCGAAGCTGTCAGCTTTTTTGAAAAGCTGAGAGATATGGTGAAGTTTCTTGTCCCCCTTTATGTTGAGGAGGGAAGAAGCTCCCTTGTCATTGCCATCGGTTGTACCGGCGGACATCATAGAAGTGTAACCTTTTCGAATATGCTCGCGGATTATCTGAAGGACCTTGGCTATAATGCCAGAACAGTACACAGAGATATAAGTATATATGCAGCTCATGAATAAAGAGCATTTTTCCCCAAACAGCTCTTGTGAAAGGAGTAGAATATGAATAAGCTGAAGATAGCAGCGCTTGGCGGCGGTACGGGACTTTCTACTATGCTCCGCGGTCTGAAGCTGCATACCGATGACATAACTGCAATTGTTTCTGTTGCGGATGACGGCGGTTCGTCGGGTGTTCTGCGAAGCGACCGAGGAATGCTGCCGCCGGGAGATATAAGAAACTGCGTTGCTGCACTTACAGATGTTCAGCCGATGTTTGGGGAGCTGCTTAATTATCGTTTTGCTGACGGAATTTTCAAGGGGCATACGCTGGGTAATATGTTCCTTGCCGCAATTAATGATATGTCGGAGAATTTCGACGAGGCGGTAAAAACCTTTTGTAATCTTGTCGGTGCTTCGGCAAATGTTGTGCCGGTGTCAAATGATTACATAACGCTGAATGCAAAGCTTGAAAACGGTGAAGTTATAGAGGGTGAATCCAATATCGGAAAAAGATTAAATACAGAAATAGGGATTGACAGGGTTTTTATAACACCCGTTATGGCGAAACCGGTGCAGAGTGCGCTTGACGCTGTTTACAGTGCGGATATAATAGTTCTCGGACCCGGCAGCTTGTACACAAGCGTGATACCGAATCTGCTTGTGGACGGTATGGCAGATGCAATATCAAGCAGCAGAGCCAAAAAGGTATATGTATGCAATATTATGACTCAGCCCGGAGAAACCGATAATTATACCGCCTCAATGCACCTTGATGCGCTGGAAAAGCACAGCGTAAAAGGGATTGTTGATTATATTGTGGTTAATGATGCGGTTATACCGGACAGTGTTAAAGAGCTTTATGCGGCAGAAAATGCGGCTCAGGTGGTTTTTGATAACGATAAGCTTGAAGGAAGGGTGAATGTGCTTCACGGCAATCTGTTCCTTGTACGGGACGGACAGGTGCGGCACAATTTCAGCAGACTTGCGCGGGGTATTGTAAGGCTTGGCAGAAATATATGACGGCGGCTTGCCGCCGTCCATAAAAAGGATAACGAAAATGTCATTTTCATCAGATATAAAACAGATTTTATGCAAAACCGGATACGAGTGTTCAGAGTGCCGAAAAGCAGAGCTTGCCGGTTTTTTTGTGTTTCCGGGACGGCTTGGAGGCAGACACATTAAACCGGGCTCCGGTACTGATGCAGTCAGACAGAAAATAGCAGAGGGGCTGAGAGCGGAATACGGTATATCAGCCGATAATAATATTCTCTCGGAGTCGGATTCCGCAAAGCTCGCACGTGAGCTTTGCAGCTTTCGACCAATTAGAAGATGCTGCCGGATTGCGTATATCCGCGGAGCATTTCTTGGCGGCGGCTCGGTAAGCGATCCGGAAAAGGAATATCATCTTGAGTTTGATACCAGAGAAGAAGGAGAGGCCCTTCGTTTTAAAGAAATGCTTGAAGAATCAGGATTCAAGCCGAAGCTGACAAAAAGGCGCGAAAAGACTGTGGTTTACATAAAAGAAAGCTCACAGATTGCCGAGCTTATAGGCTATATAAGTGAAGGCATGGCAGGGCTTGAGATTTTTTCCGTACAGATTGAAAAATCGGTCAAGGGTGAAATACAGCGAAAGGTAAACTGTGACAGTGCAAATCTTAACAAGCAGGCAAAAGCAAGCTCAAAGCATATTAAGGCAATCAAGAGGATAAAGGCGGCGAGAAAGTGGTCTGCGATGCCTGATGTTCTTAGGGAGATCGGGGAGCTGAGACTGAAATATCCGGACGTGAGTCTTGAAGAGCTGGGAACAATGACTGAGCAGGGAATAGGTAAATCCGGTGTAAATCACCGGCTGAACAGAATTATAGCCTTTGCGGAGGGGCTTAGCGGAAAGGGGGAGGAGCGGAAATGACTTTCTGTCATCTTCATACGCATACCGAATACAGCCTGCTTGACGGTGAGGCAGGCATAAAAAAGCTGGTTGCGCGGGTTAAGGAGCTGGGCATGGACAGCTGCGCAATTACGGATCACGGTACTATGTATGGCGCAGTGGATTTTTACAGGGAATGTAAAGCCAACGGAATAAAGCCGATTATAGGTTGTGAGGTATATGTTGCGCCCGGCTCACGCTTTGATAAGGTGCACGGTGTGGATAATAAATATTCGCATCTTATTTTGCTTGCCGAAAACCAAACAGGCTATAAAAATCTCATTTACCTTGTAAGCATGGGCTTTATAGAAGGACTCTATTATAAACCGCGTGTAGATAAAGAACTGCTGCGGGAACACAGTGAGGGGATAATAGCTCTCAGTGCTTGTATTGCCGGGGAGGTTCCCAGACTGCTGCTTAACGGCGAACGCGAGGCGGCGGAAAATACGGCAAGAGAGTATATGGATATATTCGGCAGAGATAACTATTTCATTGAGCTTCAGGATCACGGGCTTGCAGAGCAGAAGCAGATTCTGCCGGAGCTTATGGAAATTGCAAATAAGCTTGGTATCGGAGTGGTTGCTACGAATGATATACATTATCTTACAAGAGATGATGCGTTTTATCAGGACGTGCTGATGTGTATTGCAATGAAAAAGACGGTTGAGGACACGGACAGGATGCGCTTTGAAACAAGCGAGTTTTATATCAAGTCCGAAGAACAGATGCGGGAGCTGTTTTCGTATGTTCCTGAAGCGATAGAAAATACCGCAAAAATCGCGGAGCGCTGTAACGTGGATTTCGATTTTAATACGCGTCATCTGCCTAAATTTGATGTGCCCGACGGCAAGGAGGCATTCGAGTATCTTTGCGAGCTGTGTGGGGACGGGCTGGCAGAACGATACGGCGACCCGGCGCCGAAAGAGCTCAGAGAACGGCTTGATTATGAGCTGAGCGTAATAAAGAAGATGGGCTTTACGGATTACTTTCTTATTGTCCGTGACTTTATTCATTTTGCAAGAACGCATGATGTGGAGGTTGGTCCGGGGCGTGGCAGCGCTGCGGGAAGCATAGTTTCATATACATTGGGCATAACAAGCGTAGACCCTATAAAATACGGACTTATCTTTGAAAGATTTCTTAACCCCGAGCGTGTGAGTATGCCGGATATTGATATAGATTTTGAACCGGAGGGCAGAGCAAAGGTAATACGGTATGTGGTTGAAAAGTACGGTGCGGAAAATGTTGCGCAGATTGTAACCTTCGGAACACTTAAAGCTAAGCAGGCGATTCGTGATGTAGGGCGCGTTTTGGGGATGCCTTACGCGGATGTTGACAGGATTTCAAAGCTTGTGCCGAGGGATCTTAATATAACAATAGATACCGCGCTTGAAAATGCGCCTGAGCTGAAAGCACTTTATGACAGCGACAGCGCAGTGAAAAGCCTTATAGATACATCAAGGGCGATAGAGGGACTGCCGCGTCAGGCGGGAACCCATGCTGCCGGGGTGGTTATCACGGGAGAGCCGATTGTCGGCTATGTCCCGCTTACCTTAAACGAAGATAATTTTATAACAACGCAGTTTCCGAAGGATACCGTGGAGAATCTCGGACTTCTTAAAATGGATTTTCTGGGGCTGCGAAATCTTACGGTTCTGAAAAACGCACTGAGGCTAATAAAGGAGATACACGGCGTTGATATAGACCTTGATAAGATAGATTATAACGAGAAAAAGGTGTTTGAACTTATTGCATCGGGTAATGATGACGGGGTATTTCAGCTTGAGAATACGGGGATGCAGAATTTCATGATCGAGCTGCACCCGGACAGTCTGGAGGATATTATAGCGGGAATCGCTTTGTACCGCCCCGGACCGATGGAACAGATACCGAGATATATAAGCAACAAGAAAAATCCGGAAAGGATAACCTATAAGCATCCGAAGCTGGAGCCTATACTGGACGTGACCTACGGATGTATGGTATATCAGGAGCAGGTTATTGAGATTGTGCGGTCACTCGCGGGCTATTCACTGGGCAAGGCGGATCAGATGCGGCGTACAATATCAAAGAAGAAGGCGGCTCAGATGAAGATAGAGCGGCAGAATTTCATTTACGGAAACGAGGATGAGGGAATACCGGGCTGTATCAATATGGGTATTGATGAACAGACTGCAATTTCCATTTTTGACGAGATAAACGAGTTTGCGAATTACGGCTTCAATAAATCTCATGCGGCTGCATATGCTTTCGTAGCTTACCAGACCGCGTATCTTAAGACGTTCTATACTGTAGAATATATGGCGGCACTGATTTCTACGATAGACGATTCGGATAAGATAAATCATTACATTATGAATTGTAAAGAGATGGGTATTGACAGACTGCCGCCGGATGTGAACAAAAGCGGTATAGACTTCACGGTTGAGGACGGAAAAATACGCTTCGGTTTATCTGCGATAAAAAATGTTGGACGGTCGTTTATTGAGCATCTTGTCGCTGAGCGGGAAGCCAACGGAGAATATAAAAACTTCTCTGATTTTATCGACAGAATGACGGGAACGGATATGAACAGGCGTGCCGTTGAGGGGCTTATCTTCAGCGGGGCATTTGATTCAATGAATATCAGGCGTTCGCAGCTTATGCAGGTGTATGAGGCGGTAATGAAGGGTACGTCGGAGCGAATGCATAATAACATTGCGGGTCAGGTATCGCTGTTTGACGATTTTGAAGAAACACCTGAAATTGCATTGCCGGATATTGAAGAATTTCCGAAGCGTGAGCTGCTGAGAATGGAGAAGCAGTCGACAGGAATGTATTTTTCAGGTCATCCTATGGAGGAGTATATATCAAAGCTTAGGGAATTTACTCCGCACAGTACATTTATGATAAATGAAAGTGTGACGAAGAATGAGGAAGGAGAATATGTAAACACCGGAAGCGGATTCAATGACGGTGACAGCATAGTTCTCGGCTGCATAATAGAAGCAAGAAAAAATAAGACAACAAAAAACAGGACGCAGATGGCATTTCTCACTCTGGAGGATTCCTACGGATCGGTTGAATGTCTGGTGTTCCCCAAGATATTGATGAAGTATTCGGGAATACTTCAGGAGGGAAATATGCTTCTCGTGCAGGGTACGCTGAGTCTGAGAGAGGACGAGGCGCCGAAGCTTCTTCTCAATCATGCCGAAATACTTGACGAGGCTATGAAGCATCCGGATCGGAGTATCGGTAAAACCGCTGTTGCAGGCAAACGTGACAGCACGACGGCAAAGCGGCAGGAAGCAGGCCCGGTGCTTTACATCAGAGTCAATGAGAACAATCCTGAGCTTTTCGGACGGGTACGGGAGGCGCTCCTGCCGTTCCGGGGTGATTTTGAGGTAAGAGTGTTCTTTAAGGATACCCGTAAGGTGGTAAGAGTGCCGCGGGAGTTGTATTTTAACGGCTCTGCATCGGCAATAAGAGAGCTTAAATTTGAATTCGGTGATGACAATGTTGTTGTTAAATAACAAAGGATATGTCTTTTGTGAAATTCAACAAAATACCGTAAGTGAAAAAAATATAATATCATAGTAATTAACGCTTGCAATTTCAGCGTAAATGTTATATTATATATAAGAGATATTTTGGACATAAGTCATGGAGGAATAATATGGAAGATTATTCGGCTTTTGATTATATCACAGTCAAAGCGCTTGAGGATGGCGTAAGCATTATCGGACTCACAAGAGGTAAGGATACAAAGTTTCATCATACCGAGCGGCTGGACAAAGGGCAGGTATATGCCGCACAATTCACCGAAATGACTTCGGCGATGAAAATCTGCGGAAAAGCAGAGGTTTATACCAAGCACGGTAAAATCCTTTCCGAATAAGACTGCTGTATATTTGGAGAAGAATATGTGGACAGTGATTTTTGTTTCGCAGGATGGGGAAAAGACAAGCAGGCTTGTCGGAATCTTGGGAGAGAACGGAATAATGACCAGAATGAAGGTTTCACGTGAAGATGATTTCGGCACTGAAATCGCTTATGAGGTTCTCGTACCTCAGACTGAGCTGGAATCAGCTCAGGATATTATTTTCGAATCGGAAATAATATAATGCAATCTGTCAAGAGTCGTTAGGCTTTGATGGTTGTCGTAAAACAAAAATAATAAAATTGCGGGAGGCATTAAAATGGAAAACAAAAGCATAAGAACAATAGGCGTTCTCACAAGCGGAGGCGATGCCCCGGGTATGAACGCAGCAATACGTGCGGTTGTGAGAACGGGTGCGTATTATGGTATTAAGGTATGCGGTGTGAAGCGCGGCTATAACGGACTTATCAACGGTGAAATAGAAGAAATGTCCGCAAGAGCTGTTTCGGACGTACTGCAGCGCGGAGGCACATGTCTTATGACAGCGAGATGCCTTGAGTTTAAGGAGCAGGCAGGTATTAACCGTGCAATACAGATTGCAAGAGTGTTCGGTCTTGACGGACTTATTGTTGTAGGCGGAGACGGCTCTTTCAGAGGTGCGCGTGATCTTTCAAATAACGGACTTCCGACGATCGCTATGCCGGGTACAATTGATAATGATATAAGCTGCTCGGAATATACAATAGGTTATGACACCTGTCTTAACACTGTTAAAGACGCTGTCGATAAGATAAGAGATACAGCCTCATCTCATGAGCGCTGCTCCGTAATCGAGGTTATGGGACGTGCGGCGGGCTATATAGCTCTTGAGGCAGGAATTGCCTGCGGCGCGGATGTTGTGCTTATCCCTGAGAGAAAGTATGATTTTGATGAAGATGTTCTCCGTCCGATCCTTGAGGCGAAGTCGAGAGGCAAAAAGCATGCGATTGTAGTTGTTGCTGAGGGTGTAGGCGGAGTTATCGATATGGCTAAGGACATCGAAAAGGCTACAGGTATCGAATCAAGAGCGACAATTCTCGGTCATGTGCAGCGCGGAGGCTCGCCTACGGTAAGAGACAGAGTTACGGCAAGCCGTATGGGTGCAAGATGCGTTGAGCTTCTCCTTGAAGGAAAGGCAAACAGAATAGTATGCGAAAGAGGCGGACAGATCACAGATGTGGATATAAATGAAGGTCTTGAGATGAAAAAGGCAATCCCGGATGAACTTGTGGATCTGGCACGCAAGCTTTCAACCTGATTTTTTAAAATAATAATATTGAAAAAGCTGTAATAATATTGTTGTTCGGCACAGTAATGGAGTAATGCTATGAGAAAAACAAAGATTGTATGTACAATAGGTCCTGCAACAAATGACGAGACTATGCTGCGTGAGCTGATGCTTGCGGGCATGGATGTAGCCAGAATAAATTTTTCGCACGGCACACATGAAGCTGCAAAGGAGATAGCGGACAGAATCAAAAAGGTTCGTAAAGAGCTTGATCTTCCTGTTGCTATTCTTCTTGATACAAAAGGTCCCGAAATACGGCTCAAAAAGTTTAAAAACGGCAAGGCGGTGCTTAAGGAGGGACAGACATTTACGCTCTGCACGCATGACGTGGAGGGCGATGAAAAAATGGTTTCCATAACCTATGAGGATCTCCCTAAGGATGTTGCGGTTGGTTCGAGAATTCTTATTGACGACGGACTAATTGAGCTTCATGTTACGTCCGTAAAAAATGACAAAATTGTGTGCGTTGTTGAAAACGGCGGAACAATTTCGGATAACAAGGGCGTAAATGTACCCAATGTCGAGCTTTCTATGCCGTACATGAGTGAAAAGGACAAAAGCGATATTCTTTTCGGTATAGAACAGGATTTTGATTTTATAGCAGCTTCGTTCTGCCGCACAGCGGAGGATGCGCTGGAAATAAAGCAGCTCCTTGAGCGTAACGGAGGACGGGATATAAACCTTATCGCAAAGATAGAAAACGCGCAGGGTGTTAATAATATTGACGAGATACTCAATGTCGCCGACGGTATTATGGTAGCGCGCGGCGATATGGGTGTCGAGATCGATATGCAGGATCTTCCTGTTATACAGAAGGATCTTATCAAAAAGACATACAGAGCGGGAAAAAGAGTTATAACGGCAACTCAGATGCTGGACTCAATGATACGCAATCCTCGTCCGACAAGAGCGGAGGTCAGCGACGTGGCAAACGCCATTTACGACGGTACTTCTGCAATAATGCTGTCGGGAGAGACGGCAATGGGCAAATACCCGGTGGAATCGGTTAAGACAATGGCTTCAATTGCCGAAAGAACAGAGAATGATATAGATTATATTCACCGTTTGAAGCAGATGGACTTCACAAGCGGCTTTGATGTAACAAACGCTATTTCTCATGCAACCTGTACAACAGCGCATGATCTCGGTGCTGCCGCAATTATTGCTCTGACATATTCGGGAGGTACTGCAAGGCAGATTTCGCGTTTCCGTCCGAACTGTCCGATTATTGCTCCGACACTGAGTGAAAAGGCAAGAAGACAGCTTAATCTTTCATGGGGTGTTATTCCGGTGATGTCAAAGGTAGCGGCAAATTCCGATGAGCTTTTTGACAGCTCGGTTGATGATGCGGAAAAAATGAATCTTGTTAAGAACGGTGATCTGGTTGTCATAACCGGAGGTGTCCCTCTCGGAGTGGCGGGAACGACAAACATAATGAAGGTTCATCTTGTAGGTCATATTCTGGTAAAGGGCGAAGGACTTTCCAATGTTCACTCAACAGGCTCGGTATGTGTATGCCGCGGAAAGAAAGAGCTTGATGCAAAGTTCAATGAGGGCGATATCGCTGTTCTGGACAGACTTTCGAGAGATATGATACCTATGCTTAAAAGCGCTACGGGTCTTATTGTGGAGTCAAAGGAGCATATTGATGATCTCAAGATCCTCGCAATGGCGCTTGATATTCCGGTGATAGTCGGAGCGGCGGGCGCAACGAAGATACTCAAGACCGGCACATCAATTACCGTTGACGCGTCAAGCGGAATGGTATATGCAGGTCATAAAACAGCGGAGTTCAATTAAGATAAGGAGACATTTATATGCCATATATAAGTGAAACATATCTCACAGTGCGCTATGCCGAGACAGATATGATGGGTATAGTTCATCATTCAAGATATTATCCGTGGTTCGAGCAGGCAAGAACCGATTGGATAAAGAAAACGGGAATTACGTATTCGGCTATGGAGCAAATGGGAATTATGCTTCCGCTTACCGAAACGCATTGCCGTTATCATTACGGATTGAAGTATGAGGACGAGGTGCTTGTAACCTGTAGGGCAGAAAAGCTTACAGTGGCAAGAATTGAGTTTTCATATGAAGTCTATAAGCTGCCTGAGAGAAAGCTGATGTCGGAAGGGCGGACGCAGCATGGCTTTGCCGATTCCGATTTCAGACCTATTAATCTTAAAAAGAAGTTCCCTGAGGTCTGGGAAAGACTTACAGAGCTTACGGAACACTGACACCTGAGTAGGGGTGCTTTTAGAAAGGGTATTAATCGGGTATGACTGACAGACGTACTGAAACAAGAAATATAAGGGACAGATACTCATATGATGAACCGCCCAGAAAAAGCGCAAGAGAGCGTTTTGCGGAATATCAGAAGGAGTTAAAGGAGGAGCAGGAAAACAGAAATAAGCCTCCCCGGAAAACTGTCGTTGTTACAAAGGAAGAAACACAGAGGAGAAATACAAAGACTCCGCAAGTAAGGAGCAGGGGATACAGTGGAGCGGATCGTGTAAAGGATCTGTTTCTCGATATTGCAGATGAGATACAATACAGGCTTAAGCTGAGAGGAACATATGAGGACAGAAAAGAAAAGCTGGCTGTTATAGGCTTGGCAGCGGCAATTGTTCTGGCGATAATCATATTTATCCTCATTCTTTGCGGTGGTAAAACTCGGAAGATAAGCTTTACCGGCGGCAGCACGGCATATTCGATAGGCGAGGAGCAGTTTACGCTCAGTCAGGAGCCTTATAGCTGTGACGGTGCGGTATATGTTCCCGCAGAGGATATTCTGAGACAGTTCGGATATGAGGTATCATGGAATGCGGATATGAATGCATTTTCCGTTGCGGAGAAAAGAAAAGTTTCATATATTTATCCGCAGAGTGATATTGTGAACTATGACGGTCAGGATTATCAGTTTAAAAGTCCCACAATGATTCATAATGACATAGTGTTCATGCCGGTAACAATGCTTACTCAGTTTACAGAGGATACAATAAGTACGGACGGCGATTTTAAGGTTGTAAAGCGTCCTTTCCGCGACACGCTTGAAACGACATCAATTACCGATGAATACAGGCTGAGTGCAGAGCCGGTAAAATATAATGATGTATATCTCGTTGGTGAGGATACGGCAATGGAGATGCTGGCATATACCGATGCCAACAGCAGCGAATATGCCTCAGTGATAAATTCTATTGCTGCGGCACTTCCTGAAGTGCAGGTGTATAATATCGCTATTCCGTCCATGGCGGAATTTTACGGACCGCCTAAGCTATATACTGATCAGATTTCGGGGATAAAATCAATCTACCAAAAGCTTGATCAGTCTGTTATGCCTATAAATGCGGTAGAAGAAATGTGGCAGCATGCTGATGAAAAGCTGTTCTTTAACACCGATCATCACTGGACGCAGCGCGGCGCTTATTATGCATATAAGGCATTTGTTGAAAATAAGGGCTGGGAAGCTGATCCGCTGGAATCGTTTGAAACTCAGAATTATGACGGATTCCTTGGCTCATGGCTAAACGAGCTGAAAGGAACGCCCGGTGCGGATATACTGGGCGCGCATTCGGAGCTGCTGGAAAGATTCATGCCGAAGACTGAGTATACAGGATATGTATATGATGATATGCGTATGCAGAAGGAGGCTGCGGATAACTGGCCTGCTATAAAAACGGATGATAATGCGTACACGACTTTTCTTGGCGGAGATATGCCTTTAATACATTTTCAGACAAATCTCAATAACAACAGAAGCGTTGTTGTAATAAAGGAGTCGTTCGGAAACGCATTTGCGCCGTGGCTGCTTAATAATTATCGGGACATATATATTATTGATCCGCGTAACTTTAACGGCTTCGGAGGACATAACGAGGAGTTCAATCTACGAAAATTCTATGATGAGGTTGCTCAGTTTGATGATCTTATAGTAATAAGCTATCCGAATTCCACGACATCAAGTCTGAGGCAGAACATAGCGAATCTGATAAAATAAACAGATTAACAGGATCTCTTTAGAATTGCTCAGGCGGTTTTAAAGAGGTCTCATTTTTTATAATGAAAATCACTTGACTAATATGGATAGATTGTGGTATAATATAATAAGTATTTATTGCTTTGATCGGAAATTTATATAAGGAGGATATAATGGCGAAAACTAAAAAATTAAGGATCATACCCATTGGCGGCCTTGATGAGATCGGAAAGAATTTGACCGCTTTTGAGTACAGCAATGAGATAGTCATTGTGGATTGCGGTATGGCGTTCCCGGATAATGATATGCCCGGTGTTGATATGGTAATCAACGATATAACATATCTTATTAAGAATGCTCAAAAAATTAAGGGTATATTTCTTACCCACGGACATGAGGATCATATAGGAGGGCTTCCGTATTTCCTT
Source organism: Clostridiales bacterium (assembly GCA_029219585.1). Taxonomy (GTDB): domain Bacteria; phylum Bacillota; class Clostridia; order UBA1381; family UBA1381; genus Ornithomonoglobus. The sequence goes on along the minus strand of JAQXTR010000027.1, from coordinate 22,077 downwards.
AAGGAGATAAATGTTCCGGTTTACGGAACAAGACTTACACTCGGCTTGGTTGAGCATAAGCTCAAGGAGCATAATATGCTTTCAAGAGTGCAGCTTATACGTACTCGTGCCGGACAGATTGTAGACACAGGAAAGTATTTTTCCATAGAATTTATAAGGACAAATCACTCTATTGCCGATTCTGTGGCGCTGGCAATTAAAACGCCTGTAGGAACAATAATTCATACAGGTGACTGGAAAATAGATTCCACCCCTATTGTAGGTGAGCCGATTGACCTTACAAGACTGGGTGAGCTGGGCAATGAGGGCGTTCTCGCGCTGATGTCGGATTCAACGAATGTTGAGCGTCCGGGCTATGCAATGAGTGAGAGAACAGTCGGTGATAAGTTTGATATGATTTTTCAGGGCTGTGACAAGCGTATAATTGTAGCTACATTTGCGTCAAATGTACACAGAGTGCAGCAGATAATTGACGCCGCAGCCAAGAACAAGCGTAAGGTGGCTGTTTCGGGCCGCAGCATGGAGAATATAGTAGAGATTTCAATACTTCTGGGATACATGAAAGTACCTGAGGGTGTGCTCATAAATATAGACAACATCAAGAAATACAGACCGAATCAAGTAGTAATAATTACAACAGGCTCACAGGGCGAGCCGATGAGCGCACTCACCAGAATGGCATTTTCAGATCATCGCAAGGTTGAGGTTACAAAGGACGATCTCATAATAATTTCCGCATCACCTATTCCGGGCAATGAAAAGCCGGTATCAAATGTAATAAATGAGCTTTTCAAAATCGGAGCGGAGGTTATTTACAAATCGCTTATGGATGTCCATGTTTCGGGACATGCGTGTCAGGAGGAGCTTAAGCTCATGCTGGCTATTACAAAGCCGAAATTCTTTATTCCGGTACACGGCGAGCACCGTCATCTTGTTCTGCATAAAAAGCTTGCGGAGCAGGTGGGAATACCGCCGTCACGTTCATTTGTATTAAGTAACGGAACGGTTCTTGAGATGGATGAAAGCAGTGCAAAGGTCAGCGGAACGATTCCTGCGGGACAGGTCTTGGTTGACGGACTGGGCGTAGGAGATGTAGGAAACATTGTTCTGCGAGACAGAAAGCATCTTGCTCAGGACGGTCTTATAATTATAGTGATAACTATTGACCAGGAAACACGCACTATGGTATCAAGACCGGATGTTATTTCCCGAGGCTTTGTATATGTCCGTGAAGCGGAGCAGCTTATTGATGAGGTTAAGACAATATCTGAGGACGCTGTTTCAACCTGTCTTTCGCGGCGTAATGTTGACTGGGCGATGATGAAGAACACCGTTAAGTCGGGCGTTGCAAGATATATATTTGAAAGAACAAAGAGAAATCCGATGATTCTGCCGATAATTGAAGAGGTTTAAAGTAAAATGGGATATTCCGACTCATCAAAGCCGAAGTATCCCATTTAAATTATTGGCACGATTATGTTATTCTTCTCCGCGCAGTATCGCCGCAAGCCGCTGCATAAATCTTGTGCATTTTCCGACTGCTGCCGTTTCAAAACGGACTCCGGCTGAGGAAAGCTTTTCCATAAGCTCTGCCGGTATTTCGCGGGTGTATTCCACTTCAATTTCGTAATCCGTTTTGTCAAGATAATTATTTTCATCAAGGCAGATTTCAACACCGTCTGTATACATAAGACTGTGACGGAGCGTGGTGAGTGAGCCGAGCCGAGCGGCAGGCACTTCAAGTCCTGTCACGTCCTTAACCATCTGCGGCGAAAGGTTGTCCGGAATATCGGCGATGTCATATTCGGCCTCCTCGCATATCTGCAAAGGGCTGTCTGCGTTTTTATGCACCTTAATCTGAAGCTTGTTGATATTATCCTTTGTGCGGACACGGAGAGTAATACCGTTTTTTTTGAGCTCATTGCATGGATCGGTATAGTAGTTGTTGGTTTGCTCCTTAATCCGATCCCATTTAAACATTTTTTCTAATTCAAGATATGTCTGCTTATCAAGCATACATTTTAATTCGGTTTCAAGCATCGTGTTCGCTCTCCTTATATAAACTGATTTCGTTCGGCACTGTATACATAGCCTACAGCGCTGCATTTTTTTTCAAGCTCAGCCTTGTCTGTATGCAGATCATCACACAGCGTATCAAGTGATGGATAAAAATCACGGAGCTTTGTATTTAAAACACTTACCAGCATTGCCGGATCGTTGGGTAAATTCATAATATTAACGCCTCTGCTTTCCTTTTTTAATCCATTATAACAAATATCAGGTTTTTTTTCAACAGTGATTTATTAATAAGTTGTTAATTTTAATAAAATAGTTGCAAAATTTAAAAAATTGATGTATAATGTATTCTGTTATATGTCTTGCATTAAGTAATCTGTATTTTAGTCGCACTTAATGCAAGCAATTAAGACCTCTTTTGACTAAGTTTTCTTGATTATATTGACTATAGACAACTTAGTCAAAAGCATATAGACTAAATTTCACAAAAGGAAGGGAAATAGAAATGAAAAAAACAGGTTTAATAGCAATTCTTGCAGCCGGTGCAATGATGTTCTCAGGCTGTGCGGGCGGCAATTCAAAGAAGGTAGCGATGAAGATCGGGGATACGCAGGTAACATTAGGTGAGATCAATGTTCTTGCCGGAAGTATGGCATCCAATTACGGATTTGATAAGGCAAGAGATACAATGGCGGATCAGATCGAGTCAACACTCAAGTACGGTGCTGTAGGTAAGGCAATGGAGATTGAGCTTGAAGAGGAGGCACAGTCCCAGGTTACGCAGATGACAGCGTACTATGCGCAGCAGGCAGGCGGCCTTAAGGCATACAAGAAGTTCCTTGCAAAGTGCGGAACAAGCATTGATTTCCTTAACAATTTGTTTGAGGCGAGTGCATATCAGACAAAGGTTCAGGAGAAGATTGACGAGGAGCTGGGCGATGCGGAGCCAACAGATGAAGAGCTGAAGCAATATTTCAAGGAGAATTATTACCGCGCAAAGCATATACTTATAGAGAAGGAAGCCCCGGAGGCAACAGAAGAGGACACAGCGGAAGAGGATACAGCTGAAGATGCAGAGGCTACAGAGGCTACAGAGGCTGCCGATACTGCTGCAGAGCCGACAGAGGAGCCGCTTTACGGCGAGGAATCAGCAAATGCGCTTCTGGAGAGAGCGAAGGGCGGCGAGAACTTTGATGAAATGATTAAGAAGTACTCCACAGATCCGGGCTCGGAATCAAATCCGGATGGCTATGTGTTTAAAGAGGGCGATATGGTTGACCCGTTCTATGAGGGCGTAAAGAGCATTGAGCCGGGAGAGTTTACGATTGCTGAGTCAGACTATGGCTATCACATCATTGAGAGACTTTCACTTTCGGAAGATGACGAGAAGTTCAATGAGTGGTTTGAGAATAACAAGGACGCTGTAAAGTCTGCATATGAACAGAAGCGCGTTGAGGATAAGCTTGACGAATACTGCGAGCAGTACGGAATTACTGTTGAGCGTGATGATGAAACAATCGCAAAGCTTACAGAGGATAACGCGGTTGTAATGCCGACCCCCATTCCTACAAGCTCAGACAGCGCGAACTAATTTAAGCGCCGACATAAAGCGCGCGTGAGCATGGGCGCAATAAAAAATGAGTAGTTTTTCTGCCGCGCAGCATTAAGCTGTGCGGCAGCTGCATTTTCGGGAGATTTTTGCTTGATTTGCCGATAGAGCATATCATGTGAATGAATAACTTTTTCTTGCTTTATTATCAGTTTTATATTATAATATAAGAGTAAGATTATCAGATATTTATGAACGGAGGATATATAATGAAGCTTATATCATGGAATGTAAACGGGTTAAGAGCCTGTGTAACAAAAGGCTTTCTTGATTATTTTAATGCGGTTGATGCGGATGTTTTCTGCGTTCAGGAAACAAAGCTGCAGGAAGGGCAGATTGAACTGGAACTGCAGGGTTATCACAAGTATTGGTGCTATGCAGACAAGAAGGGATATTCGGGGACGGCAATGTTCACAAAAACAGAACCGCTGTCAGTTTCGTATGGGATAGGAATAGATGAGCATGACCATGAGGGACGTGTTATAACCGCAGAATTTGAGGATTTCTATGTGGTAACATGCTATACACCCAATTCGAAGCGTGAACTGGAACGCCTTGATTATCGGATGAAATGGGAGGATGATTTCAGGGAATACCTGAAAGGACTTGAAACAAAGAAGCCTGTGATTATGTGCGGAGATCTGAATGTAGCGCATACGGAGATTGACCTGAAAAATCCTAAAACGAACCGTAAAAATGCGGGCTTCACCGATGAGGAGCGCAATAAAATGACTGTTCTTCTGGACAGCGGATTTATTGATACCTTCAGATATTTCTACCCTGATGCAACGGGAAGATATACATGGTGGTCTTATCAGTTTAAGGCGCGTGAGAAGAATGCGGGATGGCGTATAGATTATTTTATTACATCGGAGGTATTAAAAGACAGACTTGTGAGCGCTGATATTCATCATGACGTAATGGGATCGGATCATTGTCCGGTGGAGCTTATTATTAAATAGGAGCGGATAACGTGAAAAAAGCAATAATAAAAATCTGCTGTACGATAAGTATGTTGTCGGCGGCAATGGGTATTACATACGGCATAAATACAATAAGGGCTGCTGATGATATATCGGTAACAGTCGACGGAGCGGCTCTGGACTTTGATGTAAAGCCGCAGATAATACAGGATAGGACAATGGTTCCTATGAGAGCTATATTTGAAGCGCTTGGCGCCGATGTGTACTGGGACAGCATATCCAATACGGCAACAGGCATTAAGGACAGCACGGTTGTAATTATCGGTATAGGCAGTAATAAGCTTTATAAGAATGATACGGCAATTACACTTGACGTTCCTGCGGCGTTGATAGACGGACGGACGCTTGTTCCGGTTCGGGCGGTGTCAGAGGCCTTTGACTGCACTGTAAGCTGGAGCGACAGTACAAGAACTGTCAGAATTACAACCGGAATAGAAAATGATAAAGATGAAATACCGCCGTATGCGGGTGAGCCGTACATAGTCATCAACGGCAACAAAGCGTATTTTGATCCGTCGGAGCTGACAACGGAGCCGTTTGAAGATTACAGCGATCTGGATGAGCTTGGAAGGTGCGGACCGGCATATGCCAATATCTGCAAAGAACTGATGCCCTCGGAGGAGAGGGGTTCTATAGGTTCGGTGAAGCCGACGGGCTGGCGCGCTGTGAAATATGATTTTGTGGAAGGTAAATATTTGTACAACAGATGCCATCTCATAGGTTTTCAGCTTGCCGGAGAGAATGCCAACAAAAGAAATCTTATAACGGGTACAAGATACCTGAATGTTAAAGGTATGCTGCCTTTTGAAGATATGGTTGCAGATTATGTTAAGGAAACAGATAACCATGTATTGTACAGGGTTACGCCCGTTTTTGAAGGGGATAATCTTGTTGCGGACGGTGTTCTTATGGAGGCTGAATCAGTGGAGGATAACGGCGAGGGTATAAGCTTTAATGTATTCTGCTATAATGTGCAGCCGGGAGTTGTGATAGACTATGCGACGGGTGAGAGTCGGGCGGAATGATACTTATAGTGTGTGTAGACAATAAGAACGGAATGATGTTCAACAATCGGCGGCAGAGCCGCGACCGTATTCTTATTGAAAGGATTAAAAGCATAACCGCAGGTAATAAGCTTTGGATGAACGCCTATTCAGCACCGCTTTTTGACGGAGGGATATGTATTGATGAGGACTTTCAGAACAAGGCGGCAGAGGGAGAGTTCTGCTTTACGGAAAACGAAAAACCCTTGGCGGATAAAATAGAAAGAATAATACTCTACAAGTGGAACAGGGATTACCCTGCCGATATGTATTTTGATCTTGACTTAAGCGATTGGAGATTAATTGCGAGTAAAGATTTCAAGGGATATTCCCATGAGAAAATAACAGAGGAAATATATGTGAAATAAAATATGCCGGTATCGAAGCGGAAAACCTCGGTATCGGCATTTGTATTATCTTAGTGACTCCGGAAGCTGCTCTTTGATTTTATCAAAGCTTTCTTGACTTATAATATGCTCAATTCGGCACGCGTCATGCTGGGCAGTTTCTTCGCTCACGCCGAGCCATACGAGATATTTTGTAAGGGTTTTGTGCCTGTCATAAATCTTTTCGGCAACTGACATTCCTTTATCTGTAAGCAGAATCATTCCGTGGGGATCGTTTTCGATATAACCGTCCTCCTTAAGGAGAGCAACCGCTCTTGAAACACTGGGCTTTGAAAAATTCATTTCGCGGGCAATGTCGATTGAACGCACATAGCCGTATTTGTTTTTTAGAACAAGTATTGTTTCTAGATACATTTCTCCGGATTCCAATAATTTCATTCTGTTCACCTCTTGAACTTTAGTTTCCAAACGAAACTGTGATAAGATTATTTAATACATTTTAGCATATACTAACGCAAAATGCAAGAGTATTTAATAAATTAGTTCGAATTTTTGGGGAATTTAACAAAGTCAAGCCGTGAATTGATTTTTTTTAATAAAAGTGTTGTTTTTTTTATTTGCAGATGGTATAATAATAGTAACTATGGAATTTATGAGGAATGTGAAATGAAGATATATAATACTTTAACAAGGCAAAAAGAAGAATTTATTCCTATGGATAAGGATAACGTAAAAATGTATTCATGCGGTCCTACCGTATATGATTACTTCCATATAGGTAATGCAAGACCGTTTATTGTATTTGATACAATGCGCCGTTACCTTGAATACATAGGATATAAGGTAACCTTTGTACAGAATTTCACTGATATCGATGACAAGATGATAAAGCGCGCAAATGCAGAGGGTATTACGGTAAAGGAGCTTGGAGACAGATTTATCGCCGAGTATTTTAAGGATGCTGAGGCGATCGGAGTCAACAGAGCTACAGTTCATCCAAAAGCCACCGAGAATATTGATGCGATTATCGACACGGTTAAAAGGCTTGTTGATAACGGATATGCTTATAACATAGACGGTAATGTTTACTTCTCAACAAAGAAGTTCGGTGAGTACGGAAAGCTTTCAAAGCAGCCGCTGGAGGATCTTGAAGCGGGCGCAAGAATTGACGTAAACGAAAAAAAGAATGATCCGATGGATTTTGCTTTGTGGAAGGCAAAGAAGGAGGGCGAGCCGTCATGGTCGAGCCCGTGGGGCGAGGGACGTCCGGGGTGGCATATTGAATGCAGCGCCATGGCAAATAAGTACCTGGGTGAAACAATAGATATTCATTCCGGCGGACAGGATCTTATTTTCCCGCATCATGAAAATGAGATTGCACAGAGCGAATGCGCTAACTGCAAGCCGTTTGCAAATTACTGGATGCACAACGGATATATTAATATTGACGGTAAGAAGATGAGCAAGTCACTGGGCAACTTCTTTACCGTAAGGGATATTCTTAAAGAATACGACGGCGAGATTATCCGCTTTTTCATGCTTTCAGCACATTACAGAAGCCCGATTAATTTTGCGGATACTCTTATGGAGCAGGCAAAGTCAGCTGTTGAAAGAGTCTATACATGTATTGAGAACCTTGAATTTCTTCTCGGAAATGCAGAGGAAAAGGCTTGCGATGAGGCGCTTAAAAGCAAGCTGGAGGCGTGCCGTGACAGATTTAAGGCTGCAATGGACGATGATCTTAACACTGCGGATGCCATTGCTGCAATATTTGATATAGTATATATTGCCAATACGGAAATAGAGAGCGCTTCGGGTAAGGCTGCAATAGAGCTTGCGTTGTCGCTCATCCGTGAGCTTGGCGGTGTGCTGGGACTGTTTGTTAAGGAGCAGAAGAAATCCCTTGATGCAGAGGTTGAGGAGCTTATCAAAAAGCGTAATGAGGCAAGAGCCGCAAAGGATTGGGCAACCGCAGATGCAATACGTGATCAGCTCAAGGCGATGAATATCATTCTTAAGGACACCAAGGACGGCGTCAAGTGGAGTATTGCTCAATGATAGATCTAGGCATTGAATTTGAAAAGAAGCCTAACGAATACAATTCATTGGTGCTTGCATATATAGGCGATACATTGTATGATCTTTACGTGCGTTCACGCAATATTGCGCAGCATCCGGGTATGGATGCAAACAAGCTGCACAGGACGGCAATTAAATTTGTCTGTGCGCATGGTCAAAGCGAGGCAGTGAAGTATATTGAGGAACACCTCACCGAACAGGAGCTTGCCGCCTATAAGCGGGGAAGAAACACAAAATCCTATACGGTGCCGAAGAATGCGGATGTAGGTGAATACCGCCGCGCAACCGGCTTTGAGGCATTGCTGGGCTGGCTGTATGTTGGCGGTCAGACAGAACGCTTGGAGGAGCTTGCAAGAATGTCATATGATGCGATCCTTAAGGCGCAGAACAATTAAATTTTGTTAACGACAGTACCGGAAAAGCGTGCCGGAGGCTGTTGGCATAGATAACTAATCCAAGGAGGAAACAAAACAATGGATGCAAAAAGAGCGATAGAATTAGCTATTATCGCAAACAAGGTGCGTAAGCATGCGCTTGAAGGCGTGTATACGGCGCAGGCGGGTCACCCCGGAGGGTCACTTTCGATTGCCGACGTTCTTACATACCTCTATTTTGAGGTTATGAACGTCAATGCGGAGAATCCGAAGGATCCGGACAGAGACAGATTTGTTCTTTCAAAGGGACACACAGCTCCGGCACTGTACGGCACACTTGCAGAAAAGGGATTTTTCCCGGTTGAGGATTGTAAAACATTCAGAAATATTAACAGCTATCTTCAGGGACACCCTGATATGAATAAGGTGCCGGGTGTTGATATGTCAACCGGTTCGCTCGGTCAGGGCGTGTGCGCTGCGGGCGGTATGGCTATTGCAGCAAAGATTGACAACAAGGATTACAGAGTTTATTCAATTCTTGGTGACGGAGAGCTTGAAGAGGGTCAGGTATGGGAGCAGGCTATGTTCGCTCCTCACTATAAGCTGGACAACCTCACAATTTTCGTAGATAACAACGGTCTTCAGATCGACGGCGACATTACAGAGGTAATGAACCCGAAGCCTATTGATAAGAAGTTTGAAGCATTCGGGTGGAATGTTGTTCTTGCGGACGCGCACGATTTCAACAGCCTTGAGGCTGCCGTTAATGCTGCAAAGGCATGCAAGGACAAGCCGACAGCGGTTATTATGAAATCCGTTAAGGGCAAGAATGTATCATTCATGGAAAATCAGGCGGGATGGCACGGTGTTGCACCCAACGAGGAGCAGTATAACAAGGCTATCGCAGAGCTTGATGCAAAGATTGCGGAATTGGAGGCGAGTTTATAATGGCAAAGCAGGCTACAAGAGTATCATACGGTGAAGCGTTGGTGAAATATGGTAAGGATGAAAAGATCGTAGTTCTTGACGCCGACCTTTCAAAGTCAACAAAGACGGATATGTTTAAACAGGTATATCCCGAAAGATTTGTAAACTGCGGTATTGCAGAAGCGGATATGATGTGTGTTGCGGCAGGTCTCGCAGCTTGCGGCAAGATAGCTTTTGCTTCGACCTTCGCGATGTTTGCGGCAGGAAGAGCGTATGAGCAGATAAGAAACTCAATAGGATATACAAAGCTTAATGTAAAGATTGGCGCGACACATGCGGGCATCTCTGTCGGAGAGGACGGAGCATCGCATCAGTGTCTTGAGGACATAGCGCTCATGAGAACCATCCCGGGTATGGTTATTATTAACCCTGCGGATGATATAGAAGCTCAGCTTGCGGTAAAAGCTGCGATAGATCATGACGGACCGGTTTATATGCGTTTCGGCAGACTTGCGGTTGAGGACGTTAATCCGGCGGATTATAAGTTTGAGCTTGGTAAGGGTGTTCAGCTTAGAGACGGAAAGGACGTTACATTAGTTGCAACAGGACTTATGGTTCAGGAGGCATTAAAGGCAGCGGATATGCTGGCGGCAGACGGAATTGATGCCAGAGTAATCAACATTCATACAATTAAGCCGATTGATGAGGAAATTATCACAAAGGCGGCAAAGGAAACAGGCGCTATAGTAACAGCAGAGGAGCATTACATTATGGGCGGTCTTGGCAGCGCAGTAACAGAGGTTGTATGCGCAAACGCTCCGTGTCCGGTCAAGATTATCGGAACAGATCGTTACGGTAAGTCGGGCAAGCCGTCAGAGCTCTTTGTTGAGTACGGTCTCACAGCCGAAAATATGGCTGCGCAGGCTAAGGCTGTAATCGCGTTAAAGAAATAATTAACAGATATTTATGGAGAGATGAAAGCTATGAAAAAGATACTTGCAATAATATCGGGCGCGGCGCTTGCCGTATCGCTGACAGCCTGCGGAGGGAATAAGGCAGGTGGAGGAGCTTCGGCAAGAATGCCGCCGCAGCTCAGCCCGGAAAATATTCTGACAGTCGAAATGGCGGCAAATTCAAACGGCGGAACTATGGAGCTGTCTTCGGACGGTGTGGTTGCGGAGGGCAATAAGCTTACTGCGACATATGTAGGAGTACCTTTAGGCTCGGTTGATACCGTATCAATTTCACTGGAGCAGTTCAGCAGCTCTCTTTCATCCTCTCAGATATGGACTGATTACGAGAATGAGCGTCTTACGAGAGAAGATATGCAGTTTATTGATGGTATCGGTCAGGACTGCTATATTGCATTTCCGTATATTTGCATATATGACAGAGGCTGCTATATACGCATAAGTGCCGGTTCGGGAAATAATGATGCGCAGAAGCAGGTTCTTATAAGTCTGGCGTCACAGGCTGTGGCGCAGCTTGAAGCGTCAATTACACCGGAGCAGGCGGAAGCGGCGTCGGATAATGTTATTCAGTAATATACAAAACGCACCATTCATAACCGGGTGGTGTGTTTTTCGTACCATAACCGTAAAGGAGAAAGCACATGAATGAACTTAAATCACATCATATTGTTACGGCGGTATGTATCGCGGCAATACTTATAATGACGCCGATGAGCTGTGCCCATAAGAAAGGCACTACAGAGGCAGAACCGATGCAGCAGCCGTCAGCGCAGGCGACAGAGATGGCAGAAGCGGCTGCGCCGGAACGCTCGCTCAGTGTAACGGCAGCGGGTGACTGTACATTTGCAAGAGATGAAAGCTTTGCAAGGGAAACAAGCTTTGACGCATATGCAGAAAAATACGGTGCGGACTATTTCTTTGAAAATGTCAGAGATATATTTGCAGAGGATGATCTGACAATTATAAATTTTGAAGGCACTATGTCAACTCAGGGTGCAAGAGAGGCAAAGCAGTTCGCATTCAGGGGTAATCCATCATATGTAAATATTCTGACAGGCTCAAGTGTTGAGGCGGCAAATCTTGCTAATAACCATTCCGCAGACTACGGAGCAATATCTCTGACAGACACAAAAATGTATCTTGATCAGGCAGGAATCCTGAACTGCCGCGGTGAGGAGAATGTTTCTGTGAGCGAAATAAACGGAATCAAGGTCGGGCTTGTAGGCATAAACTATCTTAACGATCAGATGAAAACGGAGCTTGAAGCGGCAATTTCAAAGGCTAAAAGCATGGGCGCAGAGCTTGTGATACTTTCAATCCACTGGGGCGTAGAAAAGGCTGCGGCACCCAATGATGAGCAGATAGAGGCGGCACACCGCGCGATAGACTGCGGAGCAGACCTTGTAATCGGAACTCATCCGCACGTCCTTGAGGGGGTTGAGAAGTATAACGGCAAATATATCTGGTATAGTCTTGGTAATTTCTGCTTCGGCGGAAACAGCAATCCGTCTGATAAGGACAGCGCAATATTCCGTATAAAATTTACATTTAATGGCAATGAGCTTATTGATGATGATAATTATGAGATAATACCGTGCAGGATTTCGGAATCCGACGGGTATAATGATTATCAGCCCACCCCCGCGCAGGGCGATGCAAAAGCGCGCATTGAGGCAAGGCTCACTGAATATTCGCAGGCGCTTGGTACATCGGATTTAAAATTCAGATAATATATTTTGGGAGTCGTGAATACGGCTCCTTTTTATAGTCGTATATAGTTCATAATTTTATTGGATAAATATTGATTTTTGTCGGAAAATATGGTACAATAGATTAGATATTTTTATACAAGGAGATGAGATTGTGGAATTTATATCTTTTCTGATTCTGTTTCCGTTTATTGCGGCAGCAGTTTTGGTATTCACAAAAAACAACAATCTGAGAAAAGGTATTGTTTATACCTGCAGCGGAATTGTCATCACGGCGGCACTGGTATTTGCGGTATCTTATTTTGTCGGTTCCGGCGGAGCTCCGGTAAAGTACCTGGGCGAATCCGGCGTGATACATATTATTGATTATATGATGCTTGCGGCAGAGCTGTTTCTGACAGTGCTTATAGTCGTTTTAAGCTTCAAATATAAAAAGTACCATGCCGCATTGCTTTCGGTTGCGGGAACAGTCGTTATGGCATGGCTTGAACTGACAGGCGGCGCGGCTTCGGCTGCAAATCATATTTATTGTGACAAGCTTACGGTTGTAATGTGTCTGATAATCGCAGTAGTCGGCTCGCTTATCTGTATTTATGCGGTCGGGTATATGACGGATTATCACAAGCATCACACCGAGTTTAAGGACAGAAGAACATTTTTCTTCCCAATGCTGTTTGTGTTTTTGGGAGCAATGTTCGGGCTTGTTACATCGTCAAATCTTATCTGGATTTATTTCTTCTGGGAAATCACAAGCGTGTCCTCCTTCCTGCTTATCGGATACACGAGGACAGAGGAGGCTGTTAATAATTCCTTCCGCGCTCTCTGGATGAACCTGCTTGGCGGCTTAGGCTTTGCAATGGCTATCGTTTATTGCGCGTTAAAGCTTGATGTTACAACGCTTCAGGAGCTTGTAAGTACATCACCGCAGGGTGCAGCGGTGCTTATCCCGGTCATATTATTAGCCTTTGCGGCACTCACAAAGTCGGCGCAGCTTCCGTTTTCAAAATGGCTTCTGGGAGCTATGGTTGCGCCTACTCCGACATCTGCATTGCTTCACAGTGCGACGATGGTAAAAGCCGGAGTTTATCTGCTGTTGAGACTTTCCCCGATGCTTGGTGGGAATCATGCCGGACTCATGGTGTCGCTTATAGGCGGATTCACCTTCCTTGTTGCAAGTATGCTTGCGATAACGGTAAGTGACGGAAAAAAGGTTCTTGCTTATTCTACAATTTCAAACCTCGGGCTGATTACAGCCTGCGCCGGTGTGGGCACGGAGGAAACCGTGTGGGCGGGTGTTCTGCTACTGATGTTCCACGCGGTGTCAAAATCGATGATGTTCCAGGCAGTGGGAGCTATAGAAAACGCTACGGGAAGTCGGGATATTGAGGATATGCACGGCTTGATTATGAGTATGCCTATGATGGGCTTTATTATGGTAATCGGTATAGCAGGAATGTTCCTTGCGCCGTTCGGAATGCTTATTTCGAAATGGGCTGCGCTTAAAGCGTTTGTTGATGCGGGAAATACTGTTTTGATACTGTTTATCGCATTCGGCAGCGCAACAACCATGCTGTACTGGACAAAGTGGCTTGCAAAGATTCTTGCCTGCAAGGCATTATCACATAAGGTTGAGAAGAAACCATCAGTTGGACAGTGGTTCTCAATGTTCGGACATGGCTTCCTCATGATATTGCTATGCGTGCTGCTTCCGATAATATCGGTACAGCTTGTAGAGCCGCTGCTTGCACAGCTCTTTAATGTTGAGAGTGTTTCAGTTCTTACGCCGGAGGATCTTGTTATAATGGTCATAATGCTTATTATGGTATTCCTTATACCGCTGGTGGCAAGATTTATTCTGCGCAGAATGAAGGCAACACCGAATATTGAGTATATGTCAGGTATCAACGAGGGCGATAACCGCCATTTCAGAGACTCATTTGAGCAGTCAAAGAACATGTACCTTTCAAACTGGTATATGGTTGACTATTTCGGCGAAAAGAAGATATGGAATATATCTGTGGCTATATCTGTGGGTGTAACAATTGTATGTATGGGAATGGTATTAACTATGAGCGGAGGTGTATTCTAATGCTTAGATCTGCAATCGGAATTATATTATATATTATATGCGCTCCGATTATCGGAGGTCTGCTTGCGGGACTTGACCGCAAGCTTACAGCGCGTATGCAGGGAAGAATAGGACCGCCGCTTCTGCAGCCGTTCTATGACGTGAGCAAGCTTATAAACAAAGAGATATTACTGATTAATAATATGCAGTACCTCTTTGCATGGTGCTTTATAATATTTGTTGTCTTTACGGGCGCTTTATTCTTCGGCGGAACAAACCTGCTCCTTGTGTTCTTTGTACTCACAACGGCAGCAATGTTTCTGGTGCTTGAAGCCGCAACGACAAACTCGCCGTATTCCGTTATGGGAGCAAACCGTGAAATGATACAGATGCTCTCGTATGAGCCTATGGTGCTTCTCACCGCAGTGGGATTCTATCTGGCGACACAGATAGCTTTCGGTGACGGTACATTTACAATATCAAAAATCGTATCTGAATCGCAGATACCCAATATTGTGTATCTGCCGGGAGTGTTTATAGGATTTTTATATATCCTTACGATAAAGCTCCGAAAATCACCGTTTGATATTTCCATGTCGCATCATGCTCATCAGGAAATGGTAAAGGGTATAACAACCGAGCTTTCCGGTGGAATGCTTGCGATTATAGAAATATCGCACTGGTACGAGAATGTCTTTCTGCTCGGAGTTATCTCGCTGTTTATTGTATGCTCAAAGTGGTGGAGTATTCCGCTTGCAATTGTGGTTGTTGCAGCGGCATTCTTCCTGGAAATACTTATTGATAACACAAGTGCGCGTGTGAAATGGGATAAGATGTTTAAATCAGCATGGGCAATTACCATGATATTCGGTGCTGTAAATATCTTCATTTTACAGCTTATCTGATGGGAGGAATGTAACTATGGCAAAAGTATCAAAATCTCCGTGGCTGCTGCACTATGACGGTTCAAGCTGCAACGGATGTGACATAGAAGTGCTCGCGTGTCTTACACCGGTATATGACGTTGAGCGTTTTGGTGTAATAAATACCGGTAATCCGAAGCATGCGGATATACTGCTTATAACCGGAGGCATTAACACACAGAATAAGTCGGTTGTTGAGCAGCTTTACTCTCAGATGCCTGAACCTAAAGTGGTATGCGCGGTAGGAATATGCGCTTGTAACGGCGGAGTATTCAAGGACTGCTACAATATCATCGGGGGTGTTGACAAGGTTCTGCCGGTAGATGTATATGTGCCGGGCTGTGCGGCAAGACCTAACGCAATTATAGACGGTGTTGTGAAAGCTGTGGCGCTCCTTGATAAGAAAAGGGAGCAGATGAAGGCAGAGGGAGGTAATAAGTAATGAGAGAAAATTATGTTTATGTTGATTTGCCGTCGGAGCTTCTGCCGCTGAAGGCGGTTAAGGCGAAAAACAATAAGGCGCGTCTTGTTCAGATATGTGCGGTAAATACCGAAACGGGCTATGATTTGCTGTACTCATTTGCGACAGGCTATCACTTTGTTACATATAAGGTGGCGGTGTCAAAGGATGAGGAAGTACCCAGTATTTCGGATATATACCCGTCTTCATCACTGTACGAAAACGAAATGCGTGAGCTTTTCGGTGTTAATGTAAAATACATGAAGCTTAACTATCATAATAAGCTATATACTATTGATGAAAAAACTCCGTTCAGACCGGAGCAAAAGGAGGCTGATGTCAATGGCTAACAGAACTATTGTCCCGTTCGGACCGCAGCATCCGGTTCTTCCGGAGCCGGTTCATCTCGATCTTGTCCTGGAGGATGAGAAGGTGGTTGAAGCCATACCAAAGATAGGTTATGTTCACCGCGGACTTGAAAAGCTGGTTGAAAAGCGTGATTTCAATGATTACGTATACGTTATAGAAAGAACCTGCGGAATCTGCTCGTTCATGCATGGTATGGGATATGTTGAGGCAATGGAGCGTATCTTTGATACTGAAATACCGGATCGCGCGAAATATCTGCGCACAATCTGGGCGGAGATGTCAAGAATCCATTCGCATCTTCTCTGGCTCGGACTGCTTGCGGATGCGTTTGGCTTTGAAGCGTTATTCTATCAGTGCTGGCGGATGAGAGAGCATGTTCTTGATATGTTTGAGGAATCAACGGGAGGACGCGTGATTTTTTCCGTAAACAAGATCGGCGGCGTTATGAAGGATATGCCGACAGAAATGCTTGCCGGATTTGTGAATAACTTTAATGAAATGGAAAAAGAGCTTAAAAAGCTTACAGATGTATTTCTTTCGGATTATACGGTAGAATCACGTCTTCGCGGCGTAGGACTTCTTACAAAGGACGAGGCGATTGAGTTAGGCGCTGTGGGTCCGATGATGAGGGCAAGCGGTATTGAAATCGACACAAGAACACTTGGCTATGCCGCATACTCAGACCTTGATGTCAATATTATTACAAGTAATGAGTGTGACTGCTATGCACGGTGTGAGGTGCGTATAAAGGAAATATTCCAGTCGATTGACCTGATTCGCCAGGCAGTGGCAAAGATTCCTCAAGGAGAGCTGTCCGTTGCGATAAAGGGAAATCCGAACGGAGAAGCTTTTGCAAGAATGGAGCAGCCCAGAGGCGAAGCTATTTATTATTGCCGTGCCAACGGAAGCAAGTTCCTTGAGCGTACAAGAGTCAGAACGCCTACATTCACAAATCTCACGCCTATGATACACACTCTGAAGGGCGCGGAGTTTGCGGATGTGCCGCTTCTTATTCTCACCATTGACCCGTGCATAAGCTGCACAGAAAGGTAAGGGATTGAATAATGGCTGTTATAATGAAATTTACAAAATTTGCGTTAAAAAATCTGTTTTCAAAGCCCGTAACAAAGAATTATCCTATGCAGCCGCGTGAGTATCCCGAGAGAACACGCGGAAGCGTTCAGATAAATATTGATGACTGTCTTTTCTGTGGCATGTGCGCAAAAAGATGTCCTTCAGGCGCAATTACGGTAGACCGTGCGGAAAGAACCTGGAGCATAGACAGGATGGGATGTGTGCAGTGCGAGAACTGTGTAAATACCTGTCCGAAAAAGTGTCTGCATACAGATGTCATGTATACCGAGCCGGGTTACGATAAGAAAACGGATACCTTCCGGGGCGCACCGCCTCCTCCGAAGCCTGCAATGGATCCGGAGAAGCTTGCGGCTCTCAAGGCGGCAGCTGCGGCAAAGAAAGCGGCTGCGGCAAAGGCGGCGCAAACAAAGGAATAACGGATACAGGTCTGCACAGCGGCTTTGTCGGGTGCGGACCGTGTTTTATATGGAAATATTATGACTGAAAAATATTTAATAAACGGACTTGTCCAGGGAATAGGTTTTCGTCCGTCCGTAAAACGTGCTGCGCAGAATTTAGGTATCAAAGGTACTGTGAAAAATACCGGCGGTGATGTAGAGATACTGGCGCAGGGGGATGATGCTGCGCTGGAAAAGTTTAAAGCAGAGATCAGAAAGATTCCGCAGGCAGTTATAACCGAATTTACCGCTGAGCGGACGGAGGACTCGTATTTCTGCGGCTTTGAGATTATACAAAGCGGCAGTATACGCACTCAGCTGCCGATGCTTGCGCCGGATATTGCCGTATGCGACAGGTGTATATCAGAATTTTCAGAGTCGGACAATCGGCGGTTTATGCACCCGTTTATAAGCTGTACAAGCTGCGGCCCGAGATACTCAATTCTGCAGGATGTACCTTATGACAGGTGTAATATTACGATGTCTGATTTTGGAATGTGCGGTGAGTGTGAGCGTGAATACAGGGATATTAAAAATATTCGCTGCCATGCTCAGACAATAGCGTGTAATGACTGCGGTCCGGTACTGTCATATACCGTATGCGGCGATCCGCTCACGGAAGCGGTAAAGACAATAGACGGAGGCGGAATTGCTGCCGTAAAGGATATAGGCGGCTATCATTTTGCGTGCAGCGCCTCATCTGAAGGTGCGGCTGCGGAGGTGCGCAGAATCAAGCAGAGAGAAAATAAGCCGTTTGCGGTGATGTTTAATTCTTTAGATGAGATTTACTCATACGCATATGTTTCGGAAACGGAGCGTGACCTTTTGACGTCTGCCGCCCGCCCGGTGGTGCTGCTTAAGAAAAAGCGTGGTTTTGCCCCGTCAGTATGCGGTAAAAGTGATTATATCGGCGCGTTTATGCCGTGCAATCCGGTTCAGCATTATCTTACGCGCGAATGCGGACCGCTTGTTATGACAAGCGCGAATATTTCCGGTTCTCCGATAATAACGGATAATGATACTATGTTTAAGCTGAGGGAGCAGACGGGCGGCTTTGAGATACTCAGTCACAACCGAAATATCCTTACTCCGCTTGATGATTCGGTGTGCCGTGTAATATGCGGAAAGGTTCAGCTGATACGGCGCGCAAGGGGATATACGCCTCTGCCGTTAGAGATTAATTCAAGCCGTGACATAAATGTGCTTGCCGCCGGAGGCGACCTGAAAGCCGCGTTCTGCTATGCAGCAGACGGCAGAGCGTACATGAGCCAGTATTTCGGTGATTTGGAAAATGCCGAGATATATGAGGTATGGAAGAATAATATCGAAAGACTCGGCAGACTGCTCGGAATACATGACGCAGTTTTTATATCGGATATGCACCCAGGCTATTACAGCGCCGTATATGCAAAGGGAAACACCTTACAGCACCATTTTGCGCATATGGCATCGGTTATGGCAGAGCATAAGCTGCAAGGGAGCGCACTCGGCTTTATTTTTGACGGAACCGGCTACGGCACAGACGGCTGTGTATGGGGCGGGGAGGTCATATCGTATGATAACGGCTTTAAGAGGATTGCCTCTCTTGAATATACGGAGCTGCTTGGCGGAGATGAGGCTGCAAAATCATCAGAAATGACACTCGACTGCTTTCTGATTTCGGCAGGACTGAAGCCGCGTTCTGAAAACGCCGCACTGATAGAAGCGGCACTGAAAAATCATATCAATACGGTAAAATCCTCCGGCATGGGCAGACTTTTTGACGCTGTTTCCGCACTGCTGGGCATAAGCGGATATAATTCCTATGAGGGAGAAAGCGCAATATTGCTTGAAGCTGCCGCAGCAAGGGCAAAAAACACATACTCATTGACTCTTTCGCTGAAAAACGGAAAATGGCACACATCACGGTTAATACGTGATATTGCCGCGGCATACGACAGCGGTACGGATAAAGACAGTCTTGCCCTCGGCTTCCATAAGGCGGTAGCGGATGCCGTGTGTGATTATGCGGAAAATCAAGAAGAAAAAAATATAATTCTTTCCGGCGGCGTATTCTCAAACCGGCTGCTCACGGAATTGTGTTTTGACAGACTTACGAAATCAGGTTATAATGTGTATATCAATGAGCAGATACCGTGCAATGACGGCGGTATTGCCCTGGGGCAGGCGTGGTATGCACTTAACGGATAAACATAAAACGCAAAAAGGGCGGTTCTCCTGCGAAAACACAAGAGAACCGCCCTTGTTTGCCGGTTATTTATTACTTATATTTAATATTTAACATAATATTTTATATCAATAGCTGCTTTTTTTGCAATAAGAGACTGAGCATATAAAACATTACTTTTCTTGACAAAGTCTCCTTTAGAGGGTTCTATTCTTGTGGTTATATAAATTCTTTTACCTTTTGATGGGGTTTTTATTTTTCCGCCTAAGCGAACAGTTCCGCCGGATACCCACTCATTATTTTTGTCAGCAACCCAATAATCAAAGTAGAGAGCCTTGTTCAATAATGCGAGTTCGTTGGCTACACCTTGGGAGTATACCGTTTTAGGAACTACAGGATAGCCATGGGAATGTGCATAAATATAGCATGTTTTGTTCCCGCCAACGTCGAAATAATCTACTTTGGTAGAAACAACGCCTTTTGAGTTAGTAGTAAATATATCATAATCACGCGTGTTTTTTGCGAATGCAGATATACTGAATAAGCTTGTTAATATTGTCATTGTCAAAAATGAGCAAAATAATTTTTTTATAATCTGTTTCATAATTCAAATCTCCTTTTTAATAATTTAGATGATTGTTGTAAATCAAATCAGCTTGATTTACAGTCATGTGTTACTACATTTACTTTTTTGCCGTTTTTAACGGCATAATCAATAGTATGTTTTGTTCCTCTGCTTTTTCCGTCCCATACAACGAGAACCTCATCAGCCATATCGACCATTTCATCGTTACGTTTCAGCGGCGCACCTTTTTTATAATGTGCATAATCAGGTCTTAATATAGTTTTTGAAAGCTTGTGCTTGTCTGCAAATTCCTCGGCAAGCATATCAATACCGTTTGCTCCTCCACTGATTATCATATCTGTGTCGGCAGGTATGTATGGGGTGAGGTCAAATTCATTTATACTTCGCGAGCCTGCGATAAGTAACTTCATTGTAATACAATATTGGCAAAACCTGTTTTCATATCCATATTTTCTGATGTACAGATTTTCAATTGCAAGCCGTAATTCAAAGGAACTGTTATTTGCTGTGCCATTACATTTCTGTTCATTGTATATGTTGCGACTACATTATTATCTACAATAAATGAAACTACAAAATCTTCATCATATAGATAATCCTCTGAAATCATACCTAAAGTCAATGTCATGCTTTGATATTTGCCGTTAAGATTGCATAAAGCATAAGATCCCATTGTATGGGTAAAAACAAAGCCGTTGGAATACTTGCTTCCTGACATTGTAAAATACTCACCGGAGCTTGTAGGATATGCCTTGAGGTTGCTGCTTGAATACGGCGGACAAACATACATAAGATTGGTTCCTCCATGTTTTCCAATGTATACCGATTTGGTATTTCCGTCCCATGATACCGGCTCTCCCAATGCTTCACCGACGGCACGCACCGGAAGATAAGTGGAACCATTATAAATAAACGGTTCATTCTCTGAGGTGTTGATTTGCACATCATTAACATAGAGCTTTATGTTAGAATATACAGCCTCAATCCACTCGCTGCCTGACCTTGCATAAGCTGCACTGCCTACAGCCATTGCGCCGATAACAATACCGGCTGCAAATCCCTGCATTCTTTGCTTCATTTGTCATTCCTCCTTAAAATTTTAGAATTAAAAAATGCGCCGCTGCATTAAAACAGTCGGCGCATATAAAAACGCCTGCTCTGATTTAATGCTGCGACACATCATCAATCAATAACTTTCACCAAATCCAGATAATGACAAACAAAGCATATAAGCGTTTTTTACAACATTATACACTCCGATTTGGTGAAATATTGAATTGTGAAATTGATGATTTGTCGCACTTATATATTATCACATTTTTAATAATTTGTAAATAAAAAAATAAAAAATATTGAAATTATTTTTAAATATATAGATTATATTACCTTGACAAGCTTATAAAATAGAGATATAATATTTATATACTAACGAATACGGTTATAAGCAGAACCGTATATTTTGAAAGGAGTTAACGATTAATATGAAAGCTAAATTCTATATTTGTCGACATTGCGGAAAAATTGTTTCTATATTAAAGGACAGCCCGGTACCGCTCATGTGCTGCGGTTCAAAGATGGAGGAACTTGCGCCTATCGGTACGGCAAAGGAGAAGCATGAGCCTGTTTATACTGTAAGCGGCAGCACGGTTACAGTGAAGGTAGGGGAGAATGAGCATCCGATGCAGGAGGAACATCATATTGCATGGATTTCAATTCTGACTAAGCAGGGTAGTCAGATAAAATATCTCAGCCCCGACAGCAAGCCGTCGGCGGTGTTTGAAATGACTGCCGATGATGAGTTAGAGGAAGTATACGCATACTGCAATATGCACGGACTTTGGAGTATAGCTGCGGCAAAAACGGAGGATACGGATGAGTCCGGTAACTACATAGTATGTAAGTGCAATAACGTAA
>JAQXTR010000026.1 GCA_029219585.1 Clostridiales bacterium | reverse complement strand
CGCAATCAGCACGGCTCCCGAACCGAGAGCGTTTAAAAACGAAAACAGACTGCTTGTATATACTCCCGTTTTGTCAATCTGAGTTTTTGTGTTTACCGTCTGAGTTCCCGCCGCAATAAGACGAGTGAGCATAGCGTCCTCTGCGCCGCAGGACTTTATCGTTTCCATCATGTCAACCGTTCGTGAAATATCACCCTGCAGAGCGCCCAAATCACGGTTGTACGAACGCATTTTTTCCTCGTATTTTTTTGCGCTTATTATCATTGCCGCGATATTTGCCGCCGCACAGAGTATTCCTATAAAAGCAATATGCGCGTCAAATACGGCAATCAATACAAAATATATAATAATCTGCATTATATATCCCGGAATGGGAGAGGTCATACTGCTGATCTTTATACCCATCTGCATATTTGCATTCTGACGGTTCGCCAGATCGCCCTCGCTGCGCTGAGAAAAGAATTCAATCGGCAGCTTCAGCATACGCTCAATAAAACCCGAATTTATTTTCATATTAAGCTGTTTGCCTATTCTGTGTCTGATATGCTCATCAAGTGCTGCTGCCGCCGCTGTTATAAGTCCGGCACAAAACAGCGTTTTAAGTACAATCGTCAAATTCTGCGTGTTGCCGCCGATAAGGATTTTATCTATGAACAATGAATTTAAAAACAGTACCGCACCGCTCCCGATAATGGTGCATAATTCAAGCACCGCGAAACAAATCGTGCTCGGCAAAAATTCTTTCACACAGGCGGTTATGTAATCTTTTGCATTGTTTCTGTCCCTGTCCTTTTTAAAATCCTCCGCAGGAACAAGCTCAATCGCAATTCCGGTAAAGGATTTTGAAAACTCCTCCATGCTTACTGTCCGTATTCCGTATGCCGGGTCCGCAAGCACCGCACCTTTTTTATTAAATCCGCACAGCACAAGGAAGTGATCCATATTCCAGTGTATTACGGCAGGTGTTTTTACCTTTTTTGCACCCTCAATATTAACACGCATTGCTCTGGGCTTCAAACCGTGATACTGCGCCGCAATTACAATGCTTTTGGCGTTTACACCGTTTCGCGATACTCCGCACTCGCGCCGAAGCTCCTCAAGCGTGACGGTTTTGCCGTAATAGCCTAAAATCATTGCAAGCGACGCCGCGCCGCACTCGGTAGCCTCCATTTGCAGTACGGGACGTACCTTTTTTACCTTTTTCATAATGCCCTCCTAAAACAGCCATTCATAAGGACGGCATTTTTCAATTACTATATCTGCTCCGCATACCGTACCCATTGCCACATCCATATCTCCGCTGTTGGGATTTGACCATTTCACGCGGCTTTGGGCATCTGCGTCCGGCATAAGCGTTATCTCAAGCTGTAAATAGCTCTCTCTTTCGTCAAGCGTTGACAGAAACAGCTCACCGTTTGCATCCTTTATGCTCTGCCCTGTAACGGGATAAGATGAAACACCCGAAATATATGCTTGTATGTAGCCGTATTTTTCTCGCGGAGCACAGTCGGGCATTACCTGTGCTTCCATTCCGAGAGCGACAAGTCCGCCCTTGTCGGAGGGAATGAACGCCGTCAGAGTTTTGTTGTTTCCGCTCTCACTGTACGGCACAACAGCGGCTATTTTATCACCCTTGCTTATGAATACATTTTCATCTGCTATACTCGTCACAATTCCGTCAATGCTTGAACGCACTACGGAAAGCCTGTCATATTCGTCATACAGGGCATTAAGCGCCTCCGGAGAAATACCGCTTTCTTTTCCTTTTTTTATTTTTATTAAAATATCCTCCTGTGGAATTACGGCAAGAATATCTCCCGCTTTAACTGCGTCACCGGATGATACAACCGTCTTTGTTATAACGCCGCCCGATTTTGCATACACGCCGCCGTTATTTTCCGCAGGCCATATTATTCCGTTTACGGATACGGTTTCATAAACCGTTCCGAGTACAAGCCATACCGCAAAGGCTGCCGCGCATACTGCGAGCAAGAGTGTAAATACCGCAGCCTTAATGCTTATAGCGCGCACACCCTTGTTAATTGTGCTGTTTGAAGAAAAGCTTTCAAGAGCCTCTTTTCTGAATAAACTCCGCATATTCTCACCTAATCCCCTAATATGTGTTCATCTGTATATCCGTTTTCATTAAATATATTGTATTTCCATATATCTGTGACTTGCGCACCGTTTTCATTAAACTTAAAATCCTGACAAAGTCCGCTGTATCCGTTTTCATGCAGAAGCCTTGCTATATCCTCACAATTAAAGGTCTTGTTTTGTATTGCCGTATCGGCAATCATTCTCACTGCATTATAGGCTTGAATGTACCATGTGTCGAGCTCATTTCCTGTTTTCTGCTTGTACTCCTCAGCCATATCGACAATTAAGCGGCGATTCTCCTCTGTTTCATCGCGCATCGCAAATTCGTCCGCCATTATGAAGCCTGTCATTACCTCCTGAAGCCCGGAATCATTTTCCATCATTACACTGTTGTCGAAAGCGGTATCTCCGGCACATATGATATTCGGATTTCTTTGTTTTATATTTTTTAAAACATCAAATCCTTCATTGCTGCCGGGAAAAATTACAACACCTTCCACGCCTAAAATCTCCCACAGCTTATAAATGTCATCAAACTGACTTACAAGCATTGACATATCCGCACAGTCAGCAACCGTAATACCCTCTGCCATGCTGTATTTCAAAAATCCGTTCATTTCCATGCGTTCAAACTCGCTCTCTGCCGCGCATACTGCCCATCGTTTGGCATTTGTGTCCGATGCGGCACTGCACAGTATTTCTCCGACCGTTCCCGCCGAATTGCACATTGAAAACACTGTAGCATAATGGTTATTCTCATACACACTGTCATAAAGGAAATACGGCACAACAAACAGCTTATCTGTCTCGTTAAAAACATGTGCGGCGGTTTTATTTATATCCATATCCTTTGTTCCGATAACTGCCGTAACGCTTTTATCTTCCGCAAGTGTGTCAATAATTGCCGCGCCCTCCTCATAGCTTCCGTTATCACTGTAAAATTCACATTCTACAATACATCCGCTGTCAGCATATTCTCCGTTTAAGTCTTCTACCGCCCTTTCAATGCCCTCCTTATATCCGGGGTAAAAATCAGCGGGATTTCCCATAACGGCAATTTTTACGGTTTGGTTTTTCTGCACCGCACATCCGCACAGCACCAACGATATAAGAATCGGAATTAACGCAAATCGTTTTGTTTTCATTTATATACTCTCCTAAACTTATCCTTAAATCAGATACAAATAAAGTTGTTTTATATTATACCATGCTTTTACTTGTCTATCAATAGGTAATTTACCAATGATATATTTAGAGGTATGAATAATATATTGACTGTTGCTTTTTTGCTATACTTCTGATATAATAATACGGAAACAACCTAAAATATATCATCTGAGGAGCAAACTGTTATGGCAAAGAAAATTATTGATCCGGACGAAGCGCAAAAAACAATGGAAAATATTTATAGAAAATTTTATGACGGTGAGCCTGAATTATGGTTTTCATACCTATGCAGCCGCAGCGTATATATCGGAGGCGGAGAAACCATTCTTTTCGGCGGCGATATAATCAAAGGGCATTTTTCTGTATTCACCGGTACAAACTGCAAGGTTTTAAATTATGAGTCTTATGCGATCAGGCTGAGCGATGACACAGCACAGATTTACGGAAAGATAAAAGCCGGCACAAGCAAGTATGAAGATATTGTTGTAACAACCTTTACCTGTATATGGCAGCTTATCAAAGGGGAAATGAAGCTTGTCTATCAGCATATGCCGCACGAATATCTGCAAAGCAACAACCCCGTCAACAGCAAAACAATGACGCTTGATGTACACACAAGACAGTTTGTGCAAAGCCTTATGGTTTACAGCCAGCATAAAGACCGTATAGTCGTAAAATGCGGTTATCAGACAATGTATGTTGATCCTAACTCAATACTGTATGTGGAAAGTCAACGTAAGAAAACCAAACTTGTCTGCGTAGACCGTGAAATATCCTGCAATATGACATTTAAAGAAATGCTTGCAATGCTTCCAAAGGAGTTTTACCAAATTCACCGCTGCTATGTTGTCAATACCCGATATATCACGGCTATAAGACGTTTTGAAGCGGAGCTGATTGCAAATATTAAAATTCCCGTGCCGGCGCTTACATATATGCAGGTAAAAGAAGATCTGAGCAAGATGTTGAAAATAAAAAAATAAATATTTAAAAAATTCACCCGCCTTATATTAAGCAGGTGAATTTTTTACTCAGTCAAAAATATAATCCTTGACAAGCTTTGCCCTTATATACCCCCGCGATTTATCCGTAGAATCAATATAAAATCCTCGTCCGTAATAAAAACGGATAAGCGGGGTTATTTTCGCACCGGTATAAAGATGCATGGATTTTACGTTTCTTTTTACCATAAGGCGATCGACAAGATTCATGATAGATTTTCCGATGCCGTTGTTCTGGCTTGTCACCTTGACCGCAAAGCGTGTAAGCTCCGCCGTTCCGTCATCGAACACCTCAACCCTGACGCTTCCCACCGGCTCACCGTCCGACAGCGCCAGAAGAACAATCTTTGTTTGCAGATCGCGCTTTATATCATCATATGTTTCATTAAGCGCATCAACCCGCTCAACGCCCGCCATTTCTTTATACTTCAAAAATGCCTCGTGCGTTATCTTCATAATATCCGGAATATCATCCTCGTTTGCCGGTCTTATCTGGAACAGATTCTGATAATATACATGTAAAGGCAGTGCCATCTGTTTATCCCATCAAAGTCGCCATTACAGCCTTCTGGGCATGTAAACGGTTCTCCGCCTCATCAAATATCACACTTTGCGGTCCGTCAATCACATCCTCCGTTACCTCAAAGCCGCGGTATGCCGGGAGACAGTGCATGAACACCGCATCGTCAGCCGCCTTTTCAAACAGCTCCTTATTCACCTGATACGGCATAAATACCTTCAGGCGCTCCTCCTTTTCTGCCTCCATTCCCATTGATACCCATGTATCGGTGTAAACCACATCGGCATTTCTTATTGCCTCAACAGGATCTGCTGTGAGAATCAGCTCTCTGCCCGCTGCCTTGAAATCCGCCTTTGCGTTCTCTACCACCTCAGCGTCACACTGATAGTCAGCCGGAGTTGCAATTGCACAGTCAAGCCCCGCCTTTGCACAGCCGTACATGATTGAATGAGCCATATTGTTTCCGTCTCCGATATATGCAAACTTCAGCCCCTCCAGTCTGCCCTTATGCTCGTATGTCGTCATAAGGTCTGCAAGCACCTGACACGGATGAAGCAAATCCGTGAGCGCATTGATTACCGGAATACCGGCCTCATCGGCAAGCTCTGTAACGTCACTGTGAGCATATGTACGAATCATGATACCGTCAAGATACCGCTCCAGAACCTTTGCCGTGTCATGAATTGACTCGCCGCGGCCGAGCTGTATATCATTTGACGACAGGAACAGCGGATAGCCTCCGAGCTGTGTCATACCTACCTCAAAGGATACGCGTGTTCTCGTTGATGACTTCGTAAATATCATTCCCAGTGTCTTGCCCTTTAAAATCGGGTGCGGAATGCCTGCCTTCAGCTCTGCCTTGAGCTTCAGTCCAAGCTTTAATAAATTCTGAACCTCCTCTGCGCTGAGGTCATGTAAACTGATTAAATCCTGCATTTTATATTTCCTCCATAACTTCATTTAATGCCTTAATAAATATATCAATTTCCTGCTCAGTTATACTAAGCGCAGGAGCAAGTCGTATTGTAAGTCCCTTGCATAGACTTGTAAGCATCTTCTTTTCATGCAGCTTCTTAAATACTGTTGATGCGATTTCGGGCTTTACTTCAATACCGATGAGCAGTCCCGCCCCTCTGACTTCTGTAATTTTTTCCGGATATTTCTCCTGTACAGCCTTAAGCTTCTTTCTGAAAAGCTCGCCCATTTTCTCACTGTTTTCAACAAGCCCTTCCTTCTCAAGAATATCAAACACGGCAAGCCCCGCCGCTGTTGCAAGTGGATTTCCGCCGAAGGTCGTGCCGTGATCACCCGGCTCGAAAGCTGCGGCAACCTCTGCCTTTGCGCATACCGCTCCTATCGGCACACCGCCGCCGAGAGCCTTTGCGCAGGTGAATATATCCGGCTCTATACCATAAAGCTCATGTGCAAAAAGCCTTCCCGTTCTTCCCATGCCCGTCTGAACCTCGTCAACAATAAGAAGAATTTGATGTTCATTACAGAATTCACGGAGCTTTCGGGCATATTCCGCATCCATCGGCTTTACGCCCGACTCACCTTGAATAAGCTCAACTATGATCGCGGCGGTTTTATCCGTTACCGCTTTCTCCACAGCCTCAAAGCTGTTGGGCGCAATCTGTTTAAAGCCGTTTGTAAACGGACGGTACGGTGCCTGATAATGCTCCTGTCCCGTTGCCGCCACCGTCGCAATCGTTCTGCCGTGGAAGGAATGGTCAAGTGAGATGATTTCCGACTTGTCAATACCCTTTTTATAAAAATACATCCTTGCAAGCTTGAATGCGCCCTCGTTTGCCTCCGCGCCGCTGTTGCAGAAAAACGCTTTGTCCGCGCAGGTACTCTCAACAAGTCTTTGGGCAAGCTTTGCCTGGTTTTCTATGTAATATAAGCTTGATGTATGTATCATCTTATCAAGCTGCGACTTCAATGACGATACAAAATACGGGTGACAGTGTCCTACAGCGTTGACAGCAATGCCGCCCAAAAAATCATAATATACATCTCCGTTGTCGGCATAAAGCTTCATTCCCTCGCCTTTTTCAAAGCATACCGGAAGACGATCGCCGAAGGTGTTCATGTAATATTTTTTATCCAATGCAATAACATCGTTTAACATATTGTTTTCCCTTTCCAAAGTGTATGGGAGTCCGTATACGGACTCCCCATAGAATATACATATTATACACTATTTTGAATAAAAATGCAAGCTTTTTCTAAAAAAATCTCGGCTTTTAATGAATTTTTATTCATTCAGATGAATTGTTCTATCAAATCTGCATAATCGTCAAAGCTTCTGGCTCCCACAAGCTTGCCTACAATCTTACCCTGACTGAAAAGAATTACCGTAGGAATTGACACAATTGCGTTAGCCGATGCAAGCTCACTCTCTTCGTCAACATTTACCTTGCAAACCTTAATCCTTCCGGCATATTCCTCTGCTATTTCCGAAATAACAGGCCCTACCATACGGCACGGTCCGCACCACGGCGCCCAGAAGTCCACCAATACCGGTACATCCGATTTCAGAACCTCACCGTCATACATCTGTTTCGTTAACTTGATTTCCATTTTCTAGTCCTCCTTGTTTATTCTTCATATTTATCAACGTATTTCTGATCAATAACCTTTATTTCAGCCCGGCCGCTTGTTATATCCACAAGCCTTGACATAAGCCTCTCAGTATCCTTCTTAGGAGAGCTGATAAAAAAGGTTACATCATTTTCATACAGCGTGTCCTCAACCGCAAAGCCGTCCGCGGCCAATGTGTACTGCAGCTTTCCCACCATGTCATAGCTTACCTTTACCGATATAATATCACACATTGTTCTTGTTATTATACCCGATTCCTCAAGCCCTTTTTTTGCCGATGCGCTGTAGGTGTGAACAAGTCCTCCCGTACCGAGCAGAGTTCCGCCGAAATATCGGGTCACAACCACTATTACATCTACCAGCCCCGACTTTCTTATGGTATCAAGCACCGGCATTCCGGCAGTTCCCGATGGTTCTCCGTCATCGGAATACCGGAAAATATTATTTTCATCTATTACATATGCATACACGTTATGACGCGCATCGGCGTACTGTGAACGTATTTTATTAAGATAAGCAAGCGCGTCCGCCTCATTGTCCACAGGCATAACGTGCGAAATAAATTTCGACTTTTTTTCTATTATCAGAGCTTCGGATTCCTCCGCAACCGTCTTATATATTTCCTTTTTTGACAACAGTGCGCCTCCTTCTCATAATATTTCAAACCGTTTCAGTCTGCCGTAAACAGCCTCATCAATCAGAACCTCAACCTCTGTTCCCTCAGCAGTATATTTTTCACTCAATATTTTTTCGTCGCCGTGCAGCGCGTTCAACACCCCGCCATGCGCATACGGAATAAGCAGTCTGCGCTTTGACTTTTTACCCGGAGCCGTATCCGCGATTGCCTGCATCAGCTCATTCATTCCCTGTCCGGTTTTTGCGCTGATAAATACATGTCTTGCTTTGCCGCCGTCTGCCGGCATATATTCCGGATTCAGGTCACACTTATTATATACATTTATGACCGGCTTTCCTCCCGCGCCTATTTCATTAAGCACGTTGTTTACAACAGTTATCTGATTGTCCGTTTCAGCCGCCGACACATCCGCAACGTGAAGCAGAAAATCGGCAGACGCCGCCTCTTCAAGTGTTGATTTAAAGGCTTCAATAAGATAATGCGGCAGTTTTCTGATAAATCCGACAGTATCAATCAATATAATTCTGCGGTTATCCTCAAGGGTTATTGCCCGAGATGTCGTGTCAAGCGTTGCAAACAGCTTGTCTTCAGCAAACACTCCCGCATCGGTTAAACGATTGAGCAGCGTCGACTTCCCCGCATTCGTATATCCGACAAGCGCCGCAGTTATAACACCGTCCTTTCCCCTGCGCGCTCTGAGCAGCCCGCGGTGTTTTTTTATCTCGCGTATTTCCGACTCCAGCGCCGCTATTCTTGTTCTTATATGCCTTCTGTCCGTTTCCAGCTGAGTTTCTCCCGGCCCTCTCGTGCCGATACCCGCGCCCAGACGATGCATCTCCAGTCCCCAGCCGTGCAGCCGTGGCAGCTGATACTTAAGCTGCGCAAGCTCCACCTGAAGCTTGCCTTCTCCGGAGCGGGCACGCATTGCAAATATATCAAGAATCAGCATGGAGCGGTCAAGCACCCGCATACCCAGGAACTCGTTCACATTCCTAAGCTGGGCGGGCGAAAGCTCGTCATCAAACACCAGAAGCGTTGCTCCCAGCGACTGAGCTGCACTTTTAACCTCCTCAAGCTTACCCTCTCCCAGATATGTTCCGCTGTCCGGCGCCGGTCTGTTCTGCACTACCTCGCATACCACCTCACCGCCCGCGGTTTCCACAAGCTCGGCAAGCTCCCGCATGGATTCCTCGGTCGTGTCATTTATATAATCACGGCTGCCCGTATGCAATCCTGCTATTATTACCTTTTCCTTTTCCTCGTCATTATAATCCATGCTTTTCTCCTTTTTTCAGAGCTGATTTACAGTTATATGCTTTTGACTAAGTTTTCTATAGTCAATGCAATGAAGAAAACTTAGTCAAAAGAGGCATTAACCGCATGCATTAAGTATTATTAAAATACGAAGTACCTAATGCATGCTATATAGTATAACACATTTTATTCTAATAGTACAGCCTTTTTCCGAAAAAATATTTTTTTATTTTATTTTATTTTCACCGTTTATATGCAGATATTTAGATTTTTCGATTGACATATTACAATACATAAGCTATAATTATACTCAAAAAACAAGTAAAAGGAGCGGCTTTAAAAAATGAATACTGTAATAAGAGCTATGACAGAGGATGACAGGAGCAGTGTTATTGAAATGATGAAGGCTTTTTACGCCTCACCCGCAGTATTAAGCAACGGTTCCCCGGAAATCTTCACAAAAGATGTGGACAGTTGCATCGGGGATTGTCCTTATCTGGAAGGATATGTGTTTGGGGGACGCCGGGATATACAGGGCTATGCCATGATTGCAAAGAGTTTTTCCACAGAATTTGGAAAGCCCTGCATATGGATTGAGGATTTATATATAAAAAGCGACTACAGAGGACTGGGAATAGGCAGTAATTTTTTTAAATACATTGAAGAAAAATATCCTGATTCAATATTTAGATTAGAGGTAGACAAAGACAATGAACGCGCAATTAACGTATATACAAAATGCGGCTATGAACCACTTCCCTATCTGGAGATGAAAAAGATATAAAGAGCTTGACCGCATAACGGATATTTATGCAAAGCATCTGTACACAAATGGTGTCGGCAGAGAAACCATTGCGGGGGGCGCTTATCCCCGGATATGAGTATAACATGGAATTTTAATTGTGCAAAACTTACATTTTCAAATAACAAAATTATGTTATTATATATTATTTACACATATAATTTTCCATTTACGAAATACGAAAAGTTATCCCTTGACAAATCTTTATAAATCTGCTATAATATCTAAAGTTCAATTCAATACGCAGCTGTGGCGGAACTGGCAGACGCGCCAGACTTAGGATCTGGTGTCCCCGACGTGCAGGTTCAATTCCTGTCAGCTGCACCAGAAATCAACAAAATCCGCGCCATTCCGACTCGGATTTTGTATAAAAGAACAGTATAGCATATCGGTTAAGGTATGCTATACTGTTCTTTTATACATTAATTAAATTCCGGTTTCAACAAAGCAATAGTTGTTATCCCACTGTTCTTCCGGATTATCACACCACAGGCACTGTTCCTTAAAGAAGGAAAACGGTCCGACTGCATAAGACTCTCCCTCTTTCAAATGGTGCGGTCCCAACAAATTCCTCAGATTGTTTATTATAGTAAACCTGATTTTTGTTTTGCCTCTTACACCAAACTCATTAAGACTTATACGGTCTGAAGTAAGCATCAGCCGCTCCTTGCCGTTTATTTCAACACGCACAGCGTTAATACCTTTTTTGTCAATTTCCAAAACAGGATTTTCACCTGTAATATCAATTTCGCCTTCAATCGTCATATTACCGCAGAAAAACGGATATCCCTGCTGCTCGATATTTTTGATTGTGATGTATTCCTTCGGCTTGTCTATTACAAATCCACCTGAATAGCGAACGGCTTTTTTATCCAGAGCTGTCCATTCCCCGTCCGTCTGTACGGTGAAATCTCCTACAAGATAAACAGCCTCTATTTCCATATCATAAACAAGCTTATTCTTCTCACTTTCAAATATAAAGCTCTTTCGTCTGTTTTCATAAAACTCTTCCGACTGAACAAAATTACAGTCAAAGGAAATTATATTTTCACCCCGATGAACGTATCCGGAGATGTCAAGCTTTTTAAAGCTTTTGTCTGCGAAGCTTCCACAGACCGTTTTATTGATCGGCTTACCGTTCACCTTAATATCAAATATTTCAGGAGTTTCGCACACAAGAAATAATTCACTCGGAACATAACGCATCTCAACGTGATAATCCTGATGAAGCTTAACAGCTTTCTCAAGTGCATTTGCTCTTTCGCAGATATTCAGCACATATCCGTTTTTCTCCTGAAGCTCCCCGTCAAAGTAATAATCGCATCTGTCCAGCAAAAGAGTGTTCTCAACCGGCACCGCAATCCTGAATTTGCCGTATGGTCTGATATATGACGACTCCGCAACAGACTTCTCTGCGTTTTTACTTCCGTCCTCAACAAGCATCAGACTTCCCCACGGCTCAAACTCGTGACTGCCGTCAAATTCATTCAATTCACCCGTATAAATATCAACAATTTTCCCGCTTATATTCAATTCGCTTTTTTCGTACTTATCGGATGTATTTACAAAGTAATGAATATTGAATCCGTCAAAGCCGCGCTTTGTGTATGTAATACGTTCATTATCAATAATATTAACCGGCTCCAATTCTTCCGCCGTTATTATTTTTCCTCCGGTTTTCACAAAATCCGCTAACATTCTTTGGGTATTGTCCAGCAGCATTTCACAGTGTTCCGTAATTACCCTCGAATAGCTTTGTTCTCCAATGATTATTCTGCCGTTCTCTACCTGCGCATGACGCTCCATAATTATTTCATCACCAAGGTGGTACTCTATATGCTTGCTTTCAAGCGTCTTTATCGTTTGCAGCAGCCTTTCATTAAGCTCCTTAAGTCCGGCGTTTTCTCCGTCGTCATAGAGTGACCACGCCGTTGTCTGGGGGTGCAGCAGAAGGACATCGGTCACTTTTTTACCCTGAGAAAGAATCATCCCTTCTCTTGCCATTGCTTCGTTAAATTTATCGTATTCGCTCCACCACGGCTGCTGATAATACATTGCCGGCGGATAATCGCGCTTTCTGATGCCTCTTAATGAATATCCCTCAAGATGCTGACACAGAAGATTTATTCCGTGAACCATCTGCCATTCATAAATCCCTTTGAGTTCCGCAAAGCTTACGTTATGCCCGCACAGCGCAAAGGTTTCCGACAGCACCTGATCCTTCCCCATCTGCTCGCACACAGATGATACCTGCTTCGGCGTCAGACAGTCATAAATATTTCTTCCAAGCCAGTCCATGCCGGGTATATGCATATATTCATAATGCGGCATACACGCTCCGTTTGTTATAAGCTGACTTTCAAGCGATTCCTCCAAAACCAGATGTCCCGTAAGCTTCAGACCGCGCTCATCACACCAGTCATAAATCTGCTTCATGTA
Source organism: Clostridiales bacterium (assembly GCA_029219585.1). Lineage (GTDB taxonomy): Bacteria > Bacillota > Clostridia > UBA1381 > UBA1381 > Ornithomonoglobus. The sequence continues at coordinate 1,391 of JAQXTR010000026.1, read as the reverse complement.
CGCTTCGGAAAACAGCTCGGTAACCATTTTCCAGAAGTTGATCCGCGTCTGCTTATAATCGCCTACAGGCAGGAACAGTGCCTCAAGATGCTCCTTTATGTTTTCCCCGTATCTGACTTTGTATTCCTCTTCAAAAACAAAGCTCCACGGTATTCCGTTTCTGGAAATCTGCGGTTCGTCCGTAAAAAAACCTTCTATTTTATCGGCATATTTTTCATAATACGGCTCGTATGACGATTTTATAAATTCAGCTATAACCTTTTTATCGAGTGTGTCCACATAAAACGGGTTTACATCGTAATAAAACCAGTGCGCACCGCATTTGCCTATCACATTCTCACATGGCTCTGTGTCCGTAATACGAAGATATTTTTGCCGGTACTCCACTCCCATGCCATTTACAATACCGTTGCCGAAGCCGGACGGCCAGCCGTTTTCATCATACGCCCACGCGCCCATGCCGCATTCCTCAGCCGCGCTTACCGCCGCATCAACATTTTCAAACCATTCATCCCCCATATACTCTGTTTGCAGACCGCCGCGTGCATGCATGAAAAAACCGCCTATGCCCGCTTCGTACATCTCGCTTACCTGTGCCGTCGTTTCAGACGTGTCCAGTTTTTCGTTCCAGCTCCAGAACGGAACGGGACGATATTTTGCCGGTACATTTTTAAAATTCATAACCATTCTCTCCTAACTATTGAGTTTTTTACCTCTCTCTCCACTTTCATTATTATAATATAAGTTAATTCAAAAATCAAGAGATTGACCGCATAATTTTATAAATTCTCTATTCTCAAACATTGCCGGAATTCAGTCCGGAATTTTTTCAGAAGATGAATTAATATCATCAGGAACGGAAATAGACAAATTATCAGCCGCTGAACCTAATGAGATGGGAAGTCCGTCACAAGCCTTACTTAATCAAGCATTTGAACAGCTCTCCCATTCCTTTGACAAGCAATACGGCGGTTTGGGCAATGCGCCTAAATTCCCTATCCCTCATAACCTTATTTTTCTTTTGGATTATTATAGTAAAACAAATGAAAATCCACTATGCTTTCAGAGAGGACTGCCGAAAGTACAGGACTGCTGCAGTTATTTCAAAAGCTTTCTTTTTCCTGTCAGAGTCTCGACCTTCAGAACATATACTGCCGTTCTGGAAACAGCTGCCGGATTGAAATATGTATTCTTTTCACGATGGTACTGAACCATGATTGACTGCAAAGCTTCTGTCTTTTCGCTTTCATTCAGAAAATAAATTCTTCCTTTTCCAATGACTGATTCGTAAGCCATCGTACAATATCCTTTTTCCTCAAAGTACTGCAGTTCGTGGTTACAATCCATTTCAAACGAAGCACGATTGTCATTTCTGATGAGGTCAAGCTTTG
>JAQXTR010000025.1 GCA_029219585.1 Clostridiales bacterium | reverse complement strand
CTTATTCTGTCGGCAAAGAAAAGCGGTTTTGACAATGATATTATAAGAGAGAGGGTGCGCAGGCTTTATGCATAAAATAGCAGTTATGGGAAGCCGCACATCGGTATACGGCTTTGCGGCGCTTGGGCTTGACACATACTTTGTAACGGAGGCGGAGGAAGCTGTAAAGCTTATAAGACAGCTTGAACGCGAGGAATACGCGGTAATATATATAACGGAGGCAGTTGCCGCGCAGATCCCCGGAGAGCTCAAAAGAATTGCAGAGCAGCCGGTTCCGGCAATCATACCCATACCGGGAGTTCAGGGCAATAACGGCATGGGCATGAATGCGGTGAGAGATAATATAATAAAAGCAGTCGGCAGCGATATCTGAGAAAAATATGCTTCAAGGCTTGCGCGTTTGTGTTCGCCTGTGTATATATGCACACGGCGCTTATCTGAACGTACAATCTTCTTTGCCTATTTTACTCAGCGGTTTTAGGAGAAATGGATAATGAATAATGGAATAATAAAAAAGGTCGCGGGTCCTCTGGTAATAGCGGAGGGCATGAAGGACGCGGATATGTTTGATGTGGTACGCGTATCCAAGGAGCGGCTGATAGGTGAAATAATAGAAATTCACGGTGACCTCGCATCGATTCAGGTCTATGAGGAAACCTCGGGACTGGGTCCGGGCGGTGAGGTGGTTTCGACAGGAATGCCGCTTTCGGCAGAGCTTGGACCGGGACTTATCGGCAGTATATTTGACGGTATTCAGCGCCCGCTTGATGATATTATGAGGGTGTCGGGCAATAACATTGCCCGCGGTGTTGCAGTACCGTCGCTTAAGCGTGATAAGAAATGGGAATTTGTTCCCTGTGTGAAAAAGGGTGATTCAGTAAACGGCGGCGATGTGATAGGCACGGTGGAAGAAACAGCGGTAGTAACCCAGAAAATTCTCGTGCCGCCTGCGGTTTCGGGTGTTGTTGAGGAAATAAGGCAGGGCAGCTTTACCGTTACGGAGGTTGTCTGCATAGTGAACGACGGCAGGAAAAAGCATGAGCTTACGCTGATGCAGAAATGGCCTGTGCGTAAGGGACGTCCGTACAGGAACAAGCTTTCGCCGGATATGCCGCTTGTAACGGGTCAGCGTGTAATAGACACTCTGTTCCCTATAGCAAAAGGCGGTGTGGCAGCGGTTCCGGGCCCGTTCGGCAGCGGTAAAACAGTTGTTCAGCATCAGCTCGCAAAATGGGCGGAGGCGGATATTGTTGTATATATCGGCTGCGGAGAGCGCGGCAATGAGATGACAGATGTTTTAAACGAGTTTCCGGAGCTTGTTGACCCGAAAACGGGAAAATCGCTCATGGAACGGACGGTGCTTATCGCAAACACCTCTGATATGCCTGTTGCCGCGCGTGAGGCATCAATTTATACAGGCATAACAATTGCGGAATACTTCCGTGATATGGGCTATTCCGTTGCGCTTATGGCAGACTCGACCTCACGCTGGGCAGAGGCATTAAGAGAAATGTCGGGCAGACTTGAGGAGATGCCGGGCGAGGAGGGTTATCCCGCATATTTGGGCTCGCGTCTTGCGCAGTTCTATGAACGCGCCGGGCGTGTTATCGGGCTCAACGGTACAGAGGGCGCGCTGTCCGTTATCGGTGCGGTATCACCGCCGGGCGGAGATATTTCCGAGCCTGTATCACAGGCAACCCTGAGAATTGTAAAGGTATTCTGGGGCTTGGATTCAGAGCTGGCATATAAGCGCCATTTCCCGGCGATTAACTGGCTCACGTCCTATTCGCTCTATACCGATACGGTTGAGGATTGGTTTGTACACAATGTGGCGGAGGATTGGATGGAGCTTCGCGCAAGGCTTATGCTGCTTCTGCAGGAGGAAGCAGAGCTTGATGAAATTGTAAAGATGGTAGGTATGGATGCGCTGTCTGCGACGGACAGAATGAAGCTTGAAGCGGCACGCTCCGTCCGTGAGGATTATCTCCATCAGAACGCATTCCACGAGATTGACACATATACGCCGCCGAGGAAGCAGTATTTAATGATGAAGCTTATTCTTGCGTATTATGACGCATGCTTAGAAGCGCTTAAAAAGGGCGTGAATGTTGATGCGCTAGCAGCGCTTCCGGCGCGTGAGGAGGTAGGCAGATTTAAGTATGTGGAGAATTCCTCCGTGGATATAAGCTATGAAAAGATTATTGCGGATATTAACAGGCAGACAGCCGAGCTTGCAGACAGGAGGGATGATTGATGCCCAGAGAATATAAAACAATAGAGGAGGTTGCGGGACCGCTTATGATGGTAAGGGGCGTGTCCGGCGTGACCTATAATGAATTGGGCGAGATAGAGCTTGCCAACGGTGAAAAAAGACGCTGTAAGGTTCTTGAAATAGACGGCTCAAACGCTCTTGTGCAACTTTTTGAAAATGCGGCGGGAATCAATCCCGCGACATCAAAAGTACGCTTTTCGGGACGCGCCATGGAGCTTGGAGTATCGCCGGATATGCTCTCGCGTGTATTTGACGGTCTGGGAAGACCTATAGATGATGGTCCGGAGATTCTGCCGGAAAAGCGTATGGATATAAACGGACAGCCGATGAATCCGGTGGCAAGAAATTATCCGCAGGAGTTTATCGAAACGGGCGTTTCGGCAATAGACGGTCTGAATACGCTTGTAAGAGGTCAGAAGCTGCCTATATTCTCGGCATCAGGACTGCCCCATGCACAGCTTGCGGCGCAGATTGCGCGTCAGGCGAAGGTGCGCGGAACTGATGAGCCTTTTGCGGTCGTTTTTGCTGCTCTGGGCATAACCTACGAGGAGGCGGACTATTTTATCCGCTCCTTCCGTGAAACCGGAGCTATGGAGAGAACCGTACTGTTTATAAATCTCGCTAACGATCCGGCGGTCGAGCGTATCGCAACTCCGAGAATGGCTCTGACGGCGGCGGAGTACCTTGCCTTTGAGCAGAATATGCATGTGCTTGTAATCATGACCGATATTACAAACTATGCCGACGCGCTGCGAGAGGTTTCTGCGGCGCGTAAAGAAGTCCCGTCAAGAAGAGGCTATCCGGGATATATGTATACAGACCTTGCGCAGATGTATGAGCGTGCGGGCAGACAGAAGGGTAAGTCGGGATCAATAACGATGATTCCTATTCTCACAATGCCTGAGGATGACAAAACTCACCCGATCCCCGACCTTACGGGATATATAACAGAAGGTCAGGTAATTCTTTCACGTGAATTGTACAGAAAGAATATTATGCCGCCTATAGACGTGCTGCCGTCGCTTTCAAGACTTAAGGATAAAGGAATAGGCAAGGGCAAGACGAGAGAGGATCATGCCGACACGATGAACCAGCTGTTTTCTGCCTATGCCCGCGGCAAGGACGCCAAGGAGCTTATGGTGATTCTGGGCGAGGCGGCGCTGACGGAGATTGATAAAAAATATGCCCGGTTTGCGGACGCATTTGAGAAGGAATATGTGTCTCAGGGATATGATACGGACAGAAGCATTGAGGAAACTCTTGATACGGGCTGGAGGCTTTTAAGAATACTTCCGCGCTCGGAGCTGAAACGAATTAAGGACGAGTATCTGGATAAATATTACGGGGAGGAATGAGCATGGCATCAACACATGTAAATCCTACGCGTATGGAGCTTACACGTCTCAAAAAAAAGCTTGTCACGGCGAGAAAGGGGCATAAGCTGCTCAAGGATAAGCGTGATGAGCTGATGCGTCAGTTTATGGAGCTTGTAAAGGTGAACAAGGAGCTGCGTAAAAAGGTCGAGGACGGTATTGCGGCGGCGAATAAGGATTTTGCGCTTGCTGCGGCTGTTATGGGCGATGAGGCGGTAAAGACGGCTTTGCTCGCTCCTAAACAGAGTGTGTCCCTTCAGGTATCCGAAAGAAATGTTATGAGTGTTGAGGTGCCTGTTTTTGACTATAAGACGGGAACGGCTGGGGAGAATGATATATATTCCTACGGCTTTATTGAAACCTCCGCCGACCTTGATACGGCTGTGGCATCTCTTTCGGCGGTATTCCCCGATATGCTGCGGCTTGCGGAGGTTGAAAAGTCCTGTTCGCTTATGGCTGCGGAAATAGAAAAGACACGCAGACGTGTAAACGCCCTTGAGCACGTAATGATTCCGGAATATATGGATAAAATCCGATATATCAGCATGAAGCTTGACGAAAACGAGAGAAGCACACAGATAAGGCTTTTAAAGGTAAAGGATATGATGTTGGAAAAAAATTATGCCGCAAAGCATGCAGAGGGATAAAAACAATCATAATTGCTCTTGTAAATTCGGAATAATTGTGCTACAATAGATATGAATTTGCGGCAGAAAGGGTTGTTTTTATGACTGAAAATTACGGCAGAATACAAGGCGGAAGATACAGTAAAATAAAAACAAGAATAACAGGCGCGGTTATAATCGTCATTCTGATTATTGCTGCGGCATGGGCTATAGGAATTCTTGCCGGGAACAGTGCGGAATATCAGGAGCGCTCCTCGATACTGCGTGAAAACCATCAGCTTCTGGAGGAAAATGCGGCATTAAAGCAGCAGATAGAGGAATTACAGGCGCAGACCAGCTCGCTGCAGGGGCAGGTTTCCGAGAGGGATGCCTATATTGCGTCACTCCCTACCGAGGCTCCGGTTCCCGAAGGAACGGAGATGCCGACAGAAGGGGCGGTGCAGACTCCGTCTGCCGGCGGGAATGCAGTTTCGCCCAGAGGAAATTAAAAATCAGGGTATGCGCCGTGCATACCCTGATTTTTTTAGCGGCGGAATCCGTATTCTGCCGTACTGCCAAGCTCCTCCTCAATTCGGAGCAGTCGGTTGTATTTTGCTACTCTGTCGGTGCGTGCCGGAGCGCCGGTCTTAATCTGTCCGGCATTCGCTGCGACAGCTACATCGGCAATTGTTGTATCCTCCGTCTCTCCGCTGCGGTGGGAAACTACGGCTGTATATCCCGCCTTATGTGCTGTTTCAATTGCGTCAAGCGTCTGCGACAGTGTGCCGATCTGATTGAGCTTGATGAGGATGGAGTTTGCGGCGCCTGCGTCAATACCCTGCTTAAGACGCTTTGGGTTTGTTACAAACAGATCGTCGCCGACAAGCTGTATCCTGTTTCCGAGTCTGTCGGTGAGCCGGGCAAAGCCCTCAAAGTCATTTTCACCAAGCGGATCTTCTACCGAGAAAATCGGATAGCGTGATACAAGGCCCTCCCAGTAGTCAATAAGCTCATCCGTAGTTTTATAGAAGCCTGCCTTCGGCAGCCGATAGCCCTCGTCCTCTGCCCATTCGGAGGCTGCGGCATCAATCGCGATTTTAAATTCCTCCTCCGGTATATAGCCTGCGTGTCCGATAGCGGAAACAATGAGGTCAAGCGCTTCCTCGTCGGCACTGAGATTGGGAGCAAATCCGCCCTCATCGCCTACAGAAGTAGTCATGCCGCGTTCTGCCAGTAATGCCTTAAGTGAAAAATACACCTCCGAGCACTGCCTCAGTCCCTCCCGGAAGCTTTCCGCGCCTACAGGCATAATCATAAACTCCTGAATATCCACATTATTATTTGAATGAGCGCCGCCGTTTAATATATTCATCATTGGTATGGGCATTGTGTGCGCATTTGTGCCGCCGATATAGCGGTAAAGCGGAATACCGAGGCTGCACGAGGCTGCTCTTGCGCAGGCAAGTGATACTCCGAGTACCGCATTAGCACCGAGTCTTCTCAGATTTGTTGTGTTGTCAAGCTCTGTTAAAGCGCTGTCTATAAGTCTTTGGTCGAGTACATTCATACCAATCAGCTCATCCGCTATTGTTTCATTGACATTCTTCACCGCCTTTAAAACGCCCTTGCCGTTATAGCGCTTCTTGTCTCCGTCACGCAGCTCATATGCCTCATGCTCACCTGTCGAAGCTCCGGAGGGGACGATAGCGCGTCCTATGCCGTCCGGTGTTGCCACTTCAACCTCGACCGTCGGATTTGAGCGCGAGTCAAGCACCTCACGGGCATGTATGTCTGTTATTTCAATATAGGATTTCATATTGTATCTCCTTTCAATGGTTTCATATTTATTTTTAACCTTGCTTGTTATGTTTATACAAAAATTTCATATACAAAAGTATGATTTTGCGGCGGCAGAGTCATACTTTATTTGTATAAGTTGATTTTTTCTTAACATTTGACAATTTTCTAAAAAAATGTTATAATAAATGTATTAAATAAGTAAAGCATATAATTAGGGCAGTGTTTAAAATCCGACATTAGTTGTGCAATATGAAAATTGCCGGGAGGTTTTCGGAGCCTGCCATAATAATGAGTTGTACGGGACAGCTCTTTTTTTGACAGCAAAGGTGGACATAGATGGAAGAATTAATAAATAAACGTGTAATACATAAATATACTATAGAAGGCTGAAAAGCATACATATCAATAAACCGGAGGAGTTTTTATGAGAATTGCAATGATAGACAGACCTGCAGGCAATAATGGCTGTGCGGGCTGTCAGGACAAGGATGGTTTTAGGTGCTTTGTAGTCGCCGACGGGGGCGGCGGACAGGGTGGCGGCCGCTATGCTTCTGCAACTGCGGCAAACGGGCTGTTGGCGGAATTTATGGAAAAAGCCGATATATCATATGATTTTATGTATGATTATATGGATGCGGCTCAGGACGCTCTGATAAATGATCCCGACTTTCCGAAGGAATTATCAACAACAATTGCTGCGCTTGTAACGGACGGCGAACAGGCGGTATGGGCGCATTGCGGTGACAGCCGCATATACTGCTTTAAAAAGCATAAGCTTCAGACGGTAACAGACGATCAGACTGAGGCGTTTGAGGCATTCAGGGCAGGTACAATACGGTATGATGACATCAGAAATGAGGACAGAGACGTAAAAAATTATCTCAGCGACGGCAGCAGGTTCAAGCCGGATGTACAGCCTGTCCAAAGACTTCCGAAAAACACGACATTCCTTATGTGCACAGAGGGCTTGTGGCGGTATGTAAGCGAGAGCTTTATGGAGAAGTCGCTGAAAAAATCAGGCTCACCCAAGGAATGGCTGAGCGCGATACGAAATGAACGCAGATCTCATGCGCCGGAGGGGGACGAGGATTACAGCGCGATTGCGGTATTTATATAAAGGAGGGTTACTCTGTGAGTAAGCTGATAGTATTAGCTGTTCTGACTACGGCATTTGTTGTGCTTGCCGTGGTGGATACGGTAAACAAGATAAAGAATAAGAATAGCAAATGCGATAAAAACCATCGGTAAAGCCGGTGGTTTTTATTTAAACGCTCCGCACGGCATTCACAAACTGTTCCGCTTTGCCGCGGTTCTTTCCGACTCCGTTATCGTTTTCAACGCCGGAGCTGACGTCCGCAATGTCGGGATGGACTGCACGGACTGCCGCCGCAGCGTTGTTGGGATTAAGCCCGCCGGCAAGAATGAGCAGCTTTTTGCTGTGCGGTATATCCTTAAGCATGGACCAGTCAAAGGTCTTGCCGCTTCCGGGCTGCGCCGCATCAAACACATACCCTATAATATTTTTCATTTTCTCATATTTTCCGATAGTGTCTATGTCCTTTACGTTAAACCCCTTAAACAGCGGCAGCTCAGATGAGGTGAATACCTCCTCCGGAGCCTCTCCGTGAATCTGGATAAGGTCAAAGCCGCATTCCTCTATGATTTTTATCTGCTCAACCGTGGGTGAAACAACAACCGCAACGGTTTTTGCCGTTTCAATCGCCGATATTATTCCCCGTGCCTTTTCAGGGGATGTGTTGCGCTTGCTTTTCGGAAAGAACATAACAACTCCTGCATATTCAACTCCTAAATTGTTTATTATCTGCGCATCCTCCGCGCTTGTAAGTCCGCATATTTTAATTTTTGTCATATACATTCACAGCCTTTCCAGTAAATTCAGACGAAATTCGTAAACCCGTTCTGTGCTTTTTATATCAAGCCTTTCCCCAGGAGTATTACCTTTTATGACGCTCATATCAAGGGCTGGTGCTCCCGTCATGCTTAAGCCCCTCTAAAATCATCTCATTGTCCTCCTTATAATTTCTGTAATATCTGACGCAGAACGGACAATTCCCACCGTAAGGCGCTGTATTTCCTCCGAGGGATATACCATGTCAGGTATACATATAACAGGTATGCCCGCACGGGAAGCGGCAATAATTCCGTTTTCGCTGTCCTCGAGCACCAGTGTGTTTACGGCAGGGGTACTGCCTGCGGCAATCAGAAATATGTCCGGTTCCGGCTTGGAACGTCGGACCATGTCGCCGCCGATGACGGTATCAAAATATCGGCGCAGTCCTGACGCTTCAAGATACCTTTCCACATATTCCGTATGTGTTGAAGACGCCACCGCGCAGGGTATACCGCTGTCCTTCAAGAACATCAGCAGCTCACGTATTCCCGATTTTATCGGAAGCCCCTCATTGAGTGCTGTGGCATCAACCCGCGCGCGTGCAAGGCGGCTCAGCTCACAATGCGGGTAATCTGCTCCGTACAGCTCTGTTGTCTTTTTAAAAAGTGCTTCGCCCGCAAGCCCCAAGGTCTGCTGATAATCTTCTTCTGTTATAGTATATCCGAAATTTTCTGCTTCGGCTCTTAATGCGCGCATAAAAACGCGCTCACTGTCAAATATAAGTCCGTCCATATCAAATATGACCTTGTCCGGGGTGCTTGAAAGTATACCGTTCATTAATAAAACTCCTTATTGTCTTCGTTCCTTCATGTCAAGAGCCTCAAAAATATATTGCTCCAGCGCCTGCCATTCAGTGACGACTCCGCTTTTTATTTCATAATCTATTTCCGGCACTCTTGTTACCATACGCTCCAGAGCGGCTGCGGAAAAGCCCGATGCGGCACTGAGATACCTTCCCGCAAGCCACGGCGAGCCGCCCAGAAGCTGTGCTGCGTCATTGCGGTTTGTTACCCCGGCAAGCTTCAGGTGCAGCATTTTTTCAACATTGGCATATATGAGGTAAAGAATACCGAATGCGCTCTGCTTCTGTGTTTTAAGCTCATTGAGAACTCCGAAAACCTTTTCGGGATTTCCCTCCGTAATGCCGTCTGTAATATCAAATATCTGAACCTGCATGGCCTTTGACACCACCTTGTCAACATCGGTTTGATATATGATCTCATCGCAGTAATTAAGCAGCTTATTCAGCTCATGTTCAAGATTGTTAAGACCGGGATCAATAACGGAAACGAGGTATTCCGCAACCTTATCGTCTATTTTTTTGCCGGCGCGCAGAACCTGCTTTACAACCCATGCTTTAAGATCCGGTATTGACATATATTCGCATTTTACCGCAAAGCCTGCCTTTGCCGCAGCCTTAAAAAGAGAGCTTCTCGCATCTACGTTCTTTTCGCAGAATATTACAACCGTGTCGTCGGAGAGCCTTTTGAACTTTTCGAGCCAGAATTTTTTCTGCTCTTCATTGGGCGGAACAATATCCCCCTTGCGCGTCATAGCAAATATATTGCTGTCGCGTATCTGCAGAACCCGTCGGTCAGTCATCATCGGCATTCCTTCCCACGCGTCGTCATATTCACCGTAATCGGCAGCTCCCGCAATAAGTATCCGGTTAAATTCTTCAAGACCGGCATCCGGTACAAGCTCCAGTATCTTTTTTATATAAAATTCCTTAAGATATTCTTCCTCACCGTAAAATATATACAGCGGTTGAAGTGTTTTTTTAGCAAGCTGAGTTTTCAGTTCAATAATATCGTTTTTCTTTTTTGCTGCTTTAGCCATATCTATTCTCCTATTTAAATATTCTGACTTTTTTTATGCCGTTTTTGTCTGCGGTTATGCGTATATCACCGTTAAGGTCAGTGCGGAGAACGGTTGATCCCTGCAGATTATCCAGTGTACGGTCAGTGGGATGACCGTAGCTGTTATCTTCTCCGCAGCTTATAACGGAAAATACGGGTGATACCGCATTCACCCATTCACGACAGGTAGAGCTTGATGAACCATGATGTCCTACCTTTAGAACATCGGCATCAACATCGGTGTTGAGCCTGAGAAACTCATGCTCGGAGTAGGAGGATATATCTCCCGTATAGAGAGCGTTAAAACTGCCGTAGCTTATATTCATCAAAAGAGATGTGTCATTGCCTTCCTTGCTGAGCTTTATAACCTCATCGGGTACATATATATTAATTATAAGCCCCTTGTCAAATTTAATTCTTGTATTTTGGGAAATATAATGTATTTCAGTTCCATTTTCAGCAGCCGCAGTTTCAAGCTCTGCCGCCCAATGCTTCATATTATCGTCAGCATCTTCCGAAAGCTCCGGGGCGAAAACATCCCTGACCTTAAGCTCTCTGACTGCTGCGATAACTCCTTGAGCATGATCCTGATGGAAATGAGATATAAATGCCGCGTCAATCGTGCTTAGTCCCTTTGCTTCAAGATAGGGTACAAAAATACTTTCCCCCGGATCGTATTCCGAAAAGCTTGTTCCGCCGCCTCCGTCAACAATAACGGTAGCGCCTAGGAATGTGTGTATGACAGAGCCATCGCCCTGACCGACGTTTACAAAGGTAAAATCCGTTGTACCTATGCGTGACAGCGCGGTAATGACAACAGACAGCCATAGCGCGCAGGAGCAGAGCAGCGAGTAAGCCGCTTTGGATTTATACTCCTTAAGATAGTAATATGCCGCAAACAGCAGAGCTGCCGATGCGAGAAGCTCCGCAGCGGACGGCGTTGCAATTACAAGCCTTGAAAAGGGCAGAGAGGCAATAAGCTGAGGCAGCTTAAGCATAAGCCATATCATAAAATCAAGAAAAGCTTTTGCAACAGGCGCAGAACCGAACAGCTTCAGCATCACAAAGGATACGGGCGCAGATATTAGCGTGATAATAACTATCGGCGCCATTATAAAAGGAGTAATGAATGAGTATATGCCAATGCCGTTAAAGTAATACGCAGTAAGCGGTGTATAAAATACCATACACGTCACCATAACCGCAGCAGTACGGCGCAGACTTTTAGGGCCTTTCTCAAACAGCTTTTTGACGAACGGTAAAAATGCCCAGATTATAATTCCGGCTGTGACCGACAGGACGAATCCGGCATTAAATATCATCATAGGCGCTGCCATTGCGCATATAATGACAATCCACGCCATAGTATCGGGATAATAGCTGCTTCCGTTTTTGATTCGGAAATACACGGTAAGTCCTAAGGAGATAAGACACCGTATAAAGCCTATTTGAGCGCAATTCATAAGAGCATATATGCCTATAAGCAGCATAACGGCAGCATCACGTAGCTTTTTGGGGATGACAGCGGTAAAAAGCCCCACAAATGAAAGTATGAGCATTATATGTATATAAGCCGGATGAAAAAGGCGCTTAAACGCAGTTTCGGAAACGGCATCGGAATAGTCCTTTGTAAAACGGTGGGAATTTCCTGTAAGAACCGCAGAGAGAACTGCAGCGGAATTTCCGTAATAATACCTATATATAACATTATCGACTGCATCCCTGAATTTACCGCATATAACTGACGGAGAAAACACCCTCAGATTTCCGTCGGCAGCGGCATCCTTTGAGTACATTTTTGTAAAAATATTCAGGGATTTATAGTATTTAACGGAATCGAATCCGTTTTCGTTCATCTGTGACGGCAGCTCCTTTACTATACCGCTGACGACAACGCTTTGTCCGCAGCTGAATTTTTCGGGCGTGGAGAGCAGTATATTTTCATTATCCTTTATTATTTCGTCTCCCTTGCAAATCTCCTTAACACGCAGCGTGTATTTGAAGTTATCACTTGTATTGCTTTCCTCAGCAGAGGATATAATAACCCCGTGGTATGTCACATATCTTCCTATATAATTGACGGATTTATGTAACGATGAATCCGAGGATATTGAATATGTAATAATCCCCGCAGCAGCCCCGACCGTCAGGGCGAGCACAACCATATCGGCGTTTCGGGTTAAAGCGGAACGCAGAATGAATATAATAATGAAAACAGTCAGAGCGCATAGCGGTATGAATGCGCCGAAGACTGATGTGCATAATATTGCTGAGACCATTGCGGCAGCAAGAATAATTGGTGAAAACCTCATGAGCATATACCTTTTCTTTTGTTTTCTTTATTTAATTATAGCACAATATATGTATAACGTCAATAACTGTGAAATGTTACAATTCTGTTACAAAATGTTACGCTTATATTGCAATAAGACAACAAAAGTTTCATTTTTTTTGAAAAAAAGGTTGACAACATAAGCTAAATGGTGTATAATCGTGTTTGTAATAAAACAGTAATATTTATGAAATGATTGTAACAATGATGTTAAACAAAATGTAATTTTGTAACATTACATTCAGGAGGTTATTTATAATGAGAAATTTAAAGCACACTATCATTGCCATTGCTGCAATTGTAATGGTAGGCACGCTTAGCTTTTTTCAGGTATCGGACATGTCAGCTCAGAGACGTGAACGTGATATGAGGCTCAGTACGGCCAATCAGATTGAAAATATCACGATCACAAGCACAGAAAGCGAGGAGGGCTCAAGAGGTCTTGCTCTGACAAGCTCATATGAGGATGTTCAGTCGGTTGAAGAGCCTGTTGGAGTAGTTGATCTTGCAACAGAACAGGCGATAGCTGAAAAAAGTTATCTCACATTAGGATATGCAAAGGTTGCCGGTTCGGCCGCTCTTAAAACAGAGCCGAATGAGGACTCGGCAACGATCGGCACTATGAACGGTGCGGAACAGGTTGAGATTCTTGAAAGTACCGAAGGCTGGTACAAAATAATGGCGGACGGACAGTCGGGCTACGTAAAAAGTGAGCTTGTAACGCTTGATAAAGGCGATGCCGAGGAAACCGCGCTTCAATATGATCACTATAAGAAGGCAAATGTTACGGCTGCAAGCGGTCTTACAGTGCGCGCAACAGGCAGTGAGTCTGCAGCAAGTCTTGGTTCTGTAAATGACGGTGATAATGTTATCGTGGTAGACCAGGAGGGCGATTATATAAAGATTCTTTACGGCAATGATTACAAGGAAGGCTATGTAATCAACACCGGTCTTGAAACAACGGGTGAATGGGTAGAAAAAAATGATGTTCATTCGGAAATCAAACGAATTGCTGCTGAGAAGGCAGAGGCTGCAAGGAAGGAAGAGATTGCAAGACAGAATGCAAAGAAGGCATCATCCGGTTATGTGACCTCAGACAGCGCAGCAACCACAGAATCGGCTTCATCGTCATCATCGTCAGGTAAGGGACAGGCAATCGTCAATTCGGCAATGAAGTATCTTGGTGTTCCGTATGTATGGGGAGGTACTTCACCCGGCGGCTTTGACTGCAGCGGTCTTGTACAGTATGTGTGCAATCAGAACGGTATTTCCGTGCCCAGAGTTGCGGCGTCCCAGAGGGGAGCCGGGCAGTATGTGAGCCGTGAGAATCTCCAGCCGGGAGATTTGGTATTCTTCTCACGCGGCGGCGGCATAAGCCATGTAGGTATATATGTCGGAAACGGCAACATGATTCATGCTCCTCAGACAGGTGATGTTGTAAAGATTTCATCAATTGAAACATCATACAGAATTTCATCATATGCCGGTGCGGTTCGTGTATGGTAATTTAAACAGCCAAATATTACAATCTGCTTTGTTTATTAAAAAAGAAACGGCGGTAGGGCGTTATGCTTTACTGTCGTTTCTTTGTATTTGTCCTTAAGTAAAACCTTTGTAAAGCGGTGTAATAATTAGGTTAATTGTATTGAAAAATGTGATCGGGTTATGTTATAGTTATGATAACAGAGCACGGCTGATGCTGTGCGGGGAACTTAGTCAAAAGAGGTCTTAACCGCTTGCATTAAGTATGATTAGAATACAGGGTACTTAATCAAGCTATATAGGAGAATATACGATGATGATTTTATGTACACATTTTATATGTATACCTTTGATATGGCTTATGGTTAAAGGTGCTGTGAATATAATTACGGACAAAAACGACTTGCCGCAACCACCGAATCAACCTATGTATCTTAACAATAACATGACAGAATATCCCGCAGCTGCGATCCGGCTTCTTATAAAGGAAATTGCACGCTGCGGAAAATTAACGGGCGAGATAATAAAAGCATCGGCCGATATGGCAGGGGAGGATACAAGCGGTGTATTTTCAGATATAGCTGAAATGACAGAGAACGAAGCAAAGCTGAAAATCAGTATAACAGAATATATTTCACAGCTAGCCGCCTCAGGCAATCTGGCGGATGAGCAGGAAGCGCAGATAACGATACTGATAAGCCTTTTAAATGATATTGAACGGGTGGGTGAGATATGCTTTGATACGGCAGTCCTGCTGAGAGATGCGAAAGAAATGAAATTCACAATATTAGAGCTTGCTGGGAGTGAATTGCAGTTTAGTCTGAATATTCTTGCTGTTATTTATGCCCGGATCATAGAAATGATGAAGCGTGATTGCTCCGAAAATATGGACGTGGTTTTAGACTTGAGAGCAAGGCTGCGCGCCGTGGTGGTTAATATGAGAAAAAACTATATGAACAGTATGGAAAACTGCAAGTGTTCACCGGAACAGACCATGCTCTTTAATGAAATCATGAGTAATATTTCCGGTCTCGGAAACATTTGTCTTAATATGGCGGAGAATGCTGTACAAGTTGTGCTTAACAGATGATATACATCACAAATGGGTAATATATACTCATATCTGAAAGAAAGCAGATGCATCAACATTCCAAGCGGAGTATCGTCCTTTATTTCATTTTTAACATATATTATATGTGATTTATCATCAAATAATTCGCCTGTTTCCATTATCACACGTTCAATATGATATATGGGCAAAGCTTTTTTCAAGACATCCCTGTCTCTATAATACCATATTTACTGAAAAATCGCAACGGTTTTTTTAATTTTTTAATTTTTATCTTGATAAATTTCTTGAAATGTGGTAGAATATATTTGCGACAATTCTTAACTTAATATTTTTTATTTATCAGTAGTTCTTCGTTTGTTAAAAACGCGGAGGCTTTGTTTCGTTATAACTACTGATAATAATATCTATTTAGGTTAGGAATGTGTCGCAGCATTAAGAGCAGAGCTATGCGTTTTATATGTGTCGCTTTGCATAATGCTTGCGGCACATTTTTTATTCTGAAAATAACATTGAGGCAAAAAAATACAATACGGAAAAGCGAAAACGGCAAAGGAATGAACCCTTGCCGCAAGCACACAAAACGATTAAAAATTATTTTTTTCCGTATTTCAGACGGAGTCGGAAATCATCCGCCGCCATAGCAATGTATTCGGAATTTGTAGGCTGACGCATACCGCTTGTGTCAGGACCGTAGCCGAAGATGTCGTTGAGGAGCTTTTTGTTGCCGCGCTTCCAGGATACCCCTATAGCGTGGCGCATTGCTCGTTCAACACAGCTGTAGGTGGTGTTGAATTCCTCGGCGATGATAGGATAAAGCTTCTGAGTTATTGGGTTAAGCAGGCTGATGTCATGTGTTGTGCGGATAAGCGCTGAGCGAATGTATCTGTAGCCCGAAAGATGTGCGGGCATTCCGAGACAGCGGAGGAAATTGGTTACGTTCTCTTCAAGCGTCATTTCCTCCTGACGCTTGTATTCTGAAAGCTTTGCCTCCTTATCGGAAGAAAAAAGATCAAAGATTGTGTCGCATATATCCGCGCAGGATTGAGGCTTGACCATAAAATAGTCGACCCCATAATGAATAGCTGTGTTGAGCATACTTGACATCTGTGAGGCGGAGTTCATTACAATAACAGGCTTCTTATCAAGCTCTGCGGCGCTAAGCTTTCTCAGAAAGCCTATGCCGTCTAAACGCGGCATAACCGCATCGAGTACAATGGCATCGGGTCTTGTGATAAGAGCTACTCCCAACGCTTCCTCACCGTCAAGTGCATATTCTGCATCCAGAAAATCTCCGCAGGTTTTCATATAGGATACTAATTCCTTTGCATATTTTTCGTCGTCATCAACGACGAGTACGGAAATTTGATTTTTCATTTTTTTCGTTACCTCTTTCATTAAATGTAATTTTCTTTAGTATCTTAACTTAGTTTAGCAGTTACCCGGAAAAAAATCAAGATTTTATACATATATGTTAAAAACTTTTAAAAATTGAAAAGTAAGGTATATATTTTGAAAAATGTATATTTTTGTGTAAGTTGTACCGATTATGATGCTGATATGGGCATAATAAAAGCCCCCGGATCGGGGTTTCCGAAACCGGAGGCTTAAACGAGTATTACAATTGGGAATTAAAACAATTTTTCAAGAAGCATATTTGATCGTGCGATAAATTTGCTCATATGCTCCGCATCAAGCGGGCTGTGAGAAATCTTTGCAAGATCATATACGTGGTTGATGACGAGCTTTTTGGTATCGTCGTCAAGCGTATCAAGCTTCTTAATAAGCTCATTGTTTCCGTTAATAACAAGCGTGAATTCATCATGGAACATACCTGCCATCCCTGCGAACTGCTGACCGTAGCTCTTATACATCTCCTGCATACGGCGCGATTCCTCACTTAAGAGGATAACCGCCGGAACGGTCTCATTCTTGAGATTCTGCACCTCAATCTTCAGCTGATCATCATTGAGCTCATTTTTAAAGGCTTCAACAATAGCCTTGTTCTTCTCGTCATCCTTGTCTGCTTCATCTGCAATATCAGAAAGCGCAGAATCGATTCTCTTGAATTTGACATCCGGATTCTTCATTTCAAGGAATGATATGAAGTGTGTATCCATCATGCTCGGAAGCTCTACGGCGTTCAGCCCCTGCTCCTTAAACATATTTATATACTGCGACTGCTGTTTAGCGTCTGACACATAATAAACATCCGCTTTTTCTTTACCGTCTGTAAATTCTGTCAATGTCTGATATTTGCCGTCAAGATCCTTATATATGATTGCATCCTTAACCTTATCGTAGAACTTTTCATCTCTTATGCAGCCGTACTTAACGAAGATATTAATATCCTCCCAGTAGTTTTCATAGTTTTCCTTATCGTCACGGCTGAGGCTGACGAGCTTATCCGCAACCTTGCGTGTAATATGGCTTGCGATCTTTTTAACATATCCGTCATTCTGCAAAAAGCTTCTCGAAACATTAAGCGGAAGATCCGGACAGTCAATAACACCCTTAAGGAGCATGAGAAATTCCGGAATAACCTCTTTCACGTTATCCGCAACGAATACCTGATTGTTAAAGAGCTTTATCTGACCTTCAATCCCGGCAAACTCATGGTTTATTTTCGGGAAGTAAAGAATACCCTTGAGGTTGAACGGATAGTCAACATTGAGATGAATCCAGAAAAGCGGCTCATTGAAGTCCATAAACACATCCCTGTAGAAGGTCTTGTAATCCTCGTCAGTGCACTCGGACGGCTTTTTCATCCACAGCGGATTTGTCTGGTTGATAGGCTTCGGCTCCTCCTTCTCCGGCGCCTCTTCGCCTTCTTTAACCTCCGGTTCGGGCTCATTGGCATTTATGAGATATACCTCAACGGGGAGGAAGGAGCAGTATTTACGCAGTATTTCACGTACTTTGAATTCGTCAAGAAATTCTGCGCTGTCCTCTGCAATATTAAGAATGATGTCAGTACCGCGTGTTGTTCGTGTACCCTCCGAAATTTCAAATTCCATACTGCCGTCGCAGGTCCACTTAGCCGGCTTTGCGCCCTCCTGATAAGAAAGCGAATCAATCTCAACGCTGTCCGCAACCATAAACGCACTGTAGAATCCAAGACCGAAATGACCGATAATCTGCGATCCCGCATCGTTTTCATCCTTATATTTTTCAAGGAACTCCGTTGCACCCGAGAAAGCGATTTTACAGATATACTTGTCGATTTCATCGGCGGTCATACCGATACCGTTATCGCTGATAATAAGCTTTTTTGCTTCTTTATCGACAGTTATCGTTACCTTGTAGCTGTCATCACCTTCGGCTTCGCCCGATAGTGCAACCTTTTTAAATTTTGTAATAGCATCGCATCCGTTAGAAACCAATTCTCTCAGAAATATATCCTTATCCGAATATAACCACTTTTTAATAATCGGAAAAAGATTTTCTGAATCTACTGAAATATTACCTTTTGCCATTTATTTAACACCTCTAATCAATATTTATAAGCACATTATAGCACTCTTTTTCGGAAAAGTCAATAAAAAATTAGCACTCACTTAGTGAGAGTGCTAACAATTTACTTTTCGTTCATATTTGGACAGTGTAAGCCGACATATTCAGATATAGCCGTATATTCCGCGCACGCTGACATCTCCGGAGGTGACATTAACACGGCCGTTTTCCGTTTCTATGATAAGACCTCCGTCCTCGGCAATATCAACTGCCTTGCCGATAAGGGCTTCCCTGCGGTATATTACCCGTATTTCACGACCGATTGTAATACATGAATTACGATATTCCTCAAGCAGCGGTGAAAAACCCTCCTTTTTAAAAAGTTTGTAAAGGGGTTCAAACTCGTTCATAATTGCACAAACAAGCTCTGAGCGGTTATAGGTCTTTCCGGTTTCAATAAAAAGCGATGTTGCCTTATCCTGAAGCTCCGCGGGAAATTCGGCTGTATTTACATTTATTCCGATGCCGCATACAACGTAATTTACGCGGTCAATCTCGGCCGACATCTCAGTAAGAATGCCGCATACCTTGCGTGATCCTATAACAATATCATTCGGCCATTTGATACCTGCTCCGTTTCCCAGAACACGGCAGACTGCCATGCCTGCAATGAGAGTAATCTGCGAAATATCACGCGGCGGAATATCCGGCTTTAACAGAAGCGACATCCATATTCCTGCCCCATTGGGGGACTCCCATGAGCGTCCGAGTCTGCCTTTTCCGGCACTTTGTACCTCTGCAATAAAAAGAGAGCCGTCGGGCATGGCTGCGCAGCGCTTGGCTTCTTCATTTGTAGAATCAATAACCGACATACATTTGATATTTCTTGCCGTAAACTCCGTATTTAAGCCTGAGGCTATGGTGTCCGATGACGGAATATCAGGAATACTCTTTAGCTTGTAGCCTTTATTGGTAACGGAAAGAATATCATAACCGTCATCCTTCAGCCTTTTGATGTGCTTCCATACGGCAGCTCTTGAAATATTAAGTGTGCGGCTCATTTCCTCTCCTGATACATAGCTTTCGGTATTCTTGAGTATATTAAGAATTTTATTTCTCATGTTTTCACTGTCCTCTCTTTGCCTATATTCTATCACATTTTTTGGATAATTACAAGACTCAGATGAACTAAACTTTTGCGCTCACGAGAATTATTAATTCGGCATAATATATTTTAAAGGGAAACATAACGAGGAAAGTGAGGTGAAAACATGCTTGTAGTAGTAGGTTCAATAACGACAGCGACGAGACTGGCTCGTCTTATAGAGAAAAACATCAAAAGTCCGGTATCGGTTGTGCACACTCCCTCTTATATCAATAAAGGAGGATGTTCGTATTCTGTGCGATTTAAGGGACAGTATGAACAGAGGATAAGAGGGGTTGTGTCCGATTATAATGTGCCGGTAAAGGGATTTTACTATGAGGATGGAAGGCATGTAGGCAATGCTGTACCTTGATAATGCGGCTACAACACGCTCCAAGCCGCCGGGCGTATATTCGGCAATGATGAAATATGCTCTGCTGGGAGGAGGCAATGCCGGCCGTGGAAATAACAAGCTGAGTCTGGGCGGGATAAAAACAATAATTGATACACAGGAGTCTGCCGCAAAGCTCTTTGGTATGAAAAATGAGAGTAATATTATATTTACTCAGAATGCCACCTATGCGCTTAATATTGCAATTTTGGGAACATTAAACAGAAGTGACCATATTGTGATTACAGCAATGGATCATAACAGTGTCCTGCGTCCTGCGGTATCACACGGGAATTATTCTGTTGCATCGGCGGACAAAACGGGGTATGTTAATCCGGCAGAGGTGCGCAGACGCATAAAGCGAAACACAAGGCTTGTTGTCTGCACCCATGTCTCAAACGTGTGCGGAACTATTGAAGATGTTGCGGAAATGGCAAGGGCTGCACATATGAATGGAGCTTTATTTTTGCTTGACGCATCCCAGAGCGCCGGTTCTCTGACAGTAAATATGGAGGAAATAGGTGCGGATATGATTGCCTGCCCCGGGCATAAGGGCCTCATGGGGCCAATGGGAACCGGAATACTTTGCATACGTGATCCGGGAAAGGTGAAAGCTGTTATTACCGGAGGAACAGGCAGCGAGTCGGAAAATATGCGTCAGCCTGAAACAATGCCGGATAAATTCCACTGCGGCACAATGAATATTCCCGCAATAGCGGGATTGCGGGAGGGCATAGAATTTGTGCTAAAGGAAGGCGCTGAAAATATAGGAAAGCATGAAAAAATGCTGTCGGATATATTCAGGAATAATCTTCATAATATGAATGGAGTTATTGTATACGGAAGAGGGGACACGGGAATTACAGCTTTTAATATATCGGGATTAGACAGCGCTAAGGCTGCCGAAAAACTGGGTAAAGATATAATAGTCCGTGCCGGCTATCATTGCGCGCCTCTTGCGCATAAGGCGCTTGGAACAGAAAACGGAGGTTCTGTACGTGTATCATTCGGATATTTCAATACGGTATCGGATGTCAGACGGATAACAGATGCAGTTTATAATATTGTCCTGCAGAATGAAATGCTTTAATGTGAAGAACATGTATAATTTTTTTGGGAAAAATTATTATGCAGAGATCAATAAAGTAAAAAAAACGTAAAAAAATAAAATAAAAAAATAAAAAAATTTTAAAAAATACTTGACAAATCCACACGACTATGCTAAAATAATCAAGTCAGTGATTAAGACTTTGATGCGGGTGTAGTTCAATGGTAGAATCCCAGCCTTCCAAGCTGGTCGTGTGGGTTCGATTCCCATCACCCGCTCCATTTAACAAATAGAGTTGATAAGCGAATGTAGCTCAGTTGGATAGAGCAACTGCCTTCTAAGCAGTAGGCCGGGGGTTCGAGCCCCTCCATTCGCGCCATGCCCGGAATGGGCTTTAATATTATGGTGGATATAGTTCAGCTGGTTAGAGCGTCAGTTTGTGGCACTGAATGTCGTGGGTTCGAATCCCACTATCCACCCCATTTTATTTTTAGCAGGTTATGAACATGCCTAACCTTGAATATTCGGGGATATCGCCAAGTCGGTAAGGCAACGGATTTTGATTCCGTCACGCGTAGGTTCGAGTCCTGCTATCCCTGCCAGGGCCATTAGCTCAGTCGGTAGAGCACTTGACTTTTAATCAAGTTGTCCCGGGTTCGATTCCCGGATG